>DASZLH010000195.1:0-5437 GCA_035552495.1 Kapaibacterium sp. (SeqCode)
TGGAAAGCATTTTGTATCGCGTAGGTTTTGTGTCTTTAGCATTTCAAGCTTGCTTTCATTCCCATTAACGCTGGAAGAACTTAGCAACGGAATAATAATCGAAGCATTCAGAACCACACATCAAGAAGATCGACAACAAGCATGTTTAATATTACTGCACCCCATTGGCATTTATTGATGAATCACCTGCCCGTCGTCGGCGTGATGTCGGCAGTGCTGCTCCTTATTTGGGCCATGATTCGAAATAACGCGGAGCTAAAACGGACGGCGCTCCTGACCTTCGTACTCGTAGCTATCTTCGCCTTCCTCGCAAATTATACGGGCGACGGTGCTTCGCACGTCGTGCGCGATCTTCCCGGCGTCAACCGGCAGGACATCCGCGCGCATAGTTCGATGGCAGATTGGGCAACCTATCTTTCGTGGCTCGTCGGCGCTGTGGCGCTCATCGGGCTTATCAATGGATGGCGAAAGAAAGATACCGGGCCTGCCGATAACGCGATCCAGAATTACGTCCGGCATCATAAAGAGCCGCACAACGCATTCATCATCGCTTGTCTCCTGCTGGGACTATTCGAAGTCGTTTTGCTTGCATGGACCGCAGAGCTCGGCGGTGCCATACGTCATCCGGAAATTCGGTCCGGCTTCGTTGTCTCGGCAAACCCAAGCCCTGCCGGCCAAGACACTTCCGAAGGTAGCGATTAGACTCAATTACATACATTAAGCACGGATCAAATTCTGATCCGTGCTTAAAATCACATTAATCCCTTAATCCAAAAAATCACGGTTCTGATGTTTAGCTCGACATCGAGCGCAAGAATTCCTTGTTGTTCTTCGTGCCGCGCATGCGGTCGAGCAGGAATTCCATTGCATCGATGGGGCTCATATCTGCAAGCAGCTTCCGCAGTATCCATGCGCGGTTAAGGTCTTCGGCCGAGAGTAGCAGTTCTTCGTGACGAGTACCCGATGCGTTGACATTGATGGCTGGGAACAGACGGCGATCGGAAAGTTTTCGGTCGAGTTGCACTTCCATGTTGCCCGTGCCTTTGAATTCTTCGAAAATAACTTCATCCATACGGGAGCCGGTCTCGATGAGTGCCGTCGCAATAATGGTAAGTGATCCGCCCTCTTCGATATTACGCGCCGCTCCGAAGAACCGCTTGGGACGATGCAAAGCGATCGCATCGACGCCGCCGGAAAGGATCTTGCCCGAATGCGGCACTACGGTATTGTGCGCGCGCGCGAGACGCGTGATCGAATCGAGCAGGATAACGACATTGAGCTTTGCTTCGACCAGACGCTTCGCTTTTTCGATCACCATTTCAGCGACCTGCACGTGACGCTCCGGCGGTTCGTCGAACGTCGAGGCAATGACTTCCGCCTTGACCGAGCGTTCCATGTCTGTCACTTCTTCCGGCCGCTCATCGATGAGCAGCACGATAAGTTTGGTATCGGGATGATTGCGCGCGATGGAATTCGCGATCTTTTGCAGAATCACCGTCTTACCCGATTTCGGCGGCGAAACGATCAGCCCGCGCTGACCCATACCGATGGGGCACACGATGTCCATAATGCGCATCGTGTATTCGCCTGGAGAAGTTTCGAGCGTGAGATGCTCGTTCGGATAGAGCGGCGTAAGATTATCGAAAAGCGGACGGTCGCGAATAAGCTCCGTCGGCAAAAAGTTAATTTTATCGACTTTCGTGAGCGCGAAAAACCGTTCGCCTTCTTTGGGCGGCCGCACGCTGCCATCGATCGAATCTCCGGTCCGGAGATTATACTTCTTGATCTGCGACGGCGAAACATAAATGTCGTCCGGTGAGGAGAGGTAATTGTAATCGGGCGAGCGGAGGAAGCCGTAGCCATCGGGCAGCAGTTCGAGCACGCCCGAGGCGGCGGCTCCGGCCTCATCCTGGGCCGAACCGTTCGTACCCGGCTGCGCAACGCGCTTCGCCGCGTCCGATTCGAGAATGCGGAAGATCAATTCCTGCTTCCGCATGTCGGCGTAGCCTTCGATGCCAAAGTTTTTTGCGAGATCGTTCAGTTCGACGATCTTCTTCGATTTTAATTCAGTTGCACTGAGTGGTGCCATGTCTGTGATACGTGTTTTGGAAATTTCCTGCGGGGTACTGCGCTCGTTCCTTTAAGCGTCGGCGCCACGGTAAACGTGAACTGGCCGCGTAAAAGGATACGACGCACCGCGAGGAGTGTTTGGACTTACAGCATCGTTGCCAGTCTGGCGAATGCAGCGGTCCGCAAGTAGCGCTTTTGTGAAGCGCCCGGCGAAGATGCCGGAGTGGAAAAATATTAGTTAGCTCTGCAATAAGCTATATAAAGCTCTCGAAAAATGCGGGCGAATGCCCTCTATTAAGAACTAAGGTAGTTAGCCGGGACCCGCCAGACGCTCTCGAAAGTAAATGCCTCTTATTCACAGCATTTACGGAAGCGGGGATTCAATCGGCGAGCCGGAAATCAACGAGCGACCGGAAGAAATAAGCGGATGACGTGTACCCTTACGGCAGCAAAACCTTAAACGCAATTTCTGCAGGAAAATCAGCTTTTTTGGACCTGCCTTTAAGAGCTTTGCGATCGTACCGGAAGAACTCCCGCATCCTTTTAAGCTTGCGCTGGCATTCCTGTAACCACTTCTGCACCATGAAAGTTCTTGAGAAATTCCCCTGCTACATAATGCGAGCCAGTCACCAGCACGACCTCGCCAGAATTCGCAGTTTTTATTGCATGGTTAATTCCTGTCGCAACGGAGCCGCCATCGAGGCATTCCAGACCAATAAACTGAGCCATTTCCGTTAGTTCGGCGCTCGGCAAGGCCCGTGCGGTCTCGGCCTGAACGGCAACCAGCCTGCTGGCAAATCCTGAGAGAATATCGAGGATTGCAGGAATATCTTTATCTTTCATCAGGCCAATAATAACGACCGGTCTTATATCTCGCTTCAGAAAATATTCCGAAATTCTGCGAAATGCCGGCTCGTTATGCCCGACATCGAGAAACAGCCGAATACTCCGCTCCGAAAGTGAATCATCATGGATTTCTTCCATGCGGCCACGAAGGCCAGTCAATAATGCGGTATGTTTTAGTCCAGCCTGAATTGCTTCGAATGATGGCTGGCATTCCAGCCCGCTTATCGTTGCCAATACCGTTTTTAGATTTTCTTCCTGGTGCTCGCCTTCGAGCGATGGCTGAAGCGATTTCCACTCTTTCGGAATATCCCACTCTCTCACGAACCGCAACGGCGAATTTCGCTCTTCCGATATTTTCTTAAAAACTGAATCGAGAGCGGGATCGCAGTTAACAATCGCAGGAACATCGCGCTTAAAGATACCAGCTTTCTCGTTCGCAATGGCTTCGAGTGTATTGCCCAGTTGAGCGGTGTGGTCCATCCCGATAGAGGTAATGACCGTTGCGAGTGGTCGTTCGAGAACGTTCGTAGCGTCCAGACGGCCGCCGAGACCAGTCTCGATAATCGCAATATCGACCTTCTGCGAAGCAAAATATTCGAAGGCCATCGCGGTCGTTACTTCGAAGAACGTCGCGCGCAGCTCTTCGACAGTGGGCCAAATCCGTGCAAGAAAATCGGCTATGAATTCCTTCGAGATACATTTGCCATTGATACGAATACGCTCGCGAAAATCAATGAGGTGCGGAGACGTATAGAGTCCGGTCCGCTTGCCATCGGCCTGATGGATTGCCGCGAGCATCGCGGCAACGCTGCCTTTGCCGTTGGTGCCGGCAATATGAATGGAGCGAAATGTTCGTTCGGGATTGCCGAGCCGTTCGAGCAATTGCGCGATATTTTCCAGCCCCAGCTTCATGCCGAAGAATTCGAGCTGGAACAGCGCGTCGAGGCGTTGGGAATACTGGCTCGATTGATCGGTTACTTCGCTCATCTTGCAATATTCTAACGAGTGGCGGCAGCTTTTTTAGTGCGAAGTGTTTTATGCGATTGACCCGCTTCCTCGATCAACACGCGCGCGTTATCCAGCGAACTTTCAGAAACCGTATCGCCGGATATGAGCCGCGCAACTTCCTCCGCATGTTCGGCAGCGGTCAACTGGCGGAGTCGGGACGCGGTCGTACCCTTCGCCGTCTGTTTTTCGGCGAGGTAGTGCGCGTCCGCAAACGCGGCGATCTGCGCAAGGTGCGTGATGGAAATAATCTGGTGATCGGCGGCGAGCCGTTTCATGGCATGCCCCACCCGCTGCGCTACCCGGCCAGAGATACCGATATCGATCTCGTCGAAGACGAGCAGCGGAAGCCGATCGTTCTTTGCGAGCACCGATTTCAGCGCGAGCATAATCCGGGAAATTTCTCCTCCCGAAGCGACCCGCACGAGTGGCTTCGGGCTTTCGCCGGCATTCGCGGAAATGTAGAACTCCACCGTATCGATACCTCGCGGTCCCGTGGTTTCACTCGACGCGATTTCCACGTTGAAACTGGCGTGTTCGATGCCAAGTTCTTTCAGTTCAGCGATAATCTGCGGTCCTAATGATCGGGCAAGTTCATGACGCGATTTCGAAAGCTTGCGTGCTTTTTGATCGAGCTCCATTCGAAAGGCTGCGGCTTCCTTTTGCTTCGTTGCAATAGTCTGTTCGAACGCTTCATTGAAGGAAAGTTTGTTTTCTAATCCGCTTTTTCGTTCGAGAACGGTATCGAGCGTACCGCCATATTTTTTCTTTAGCCGTTGCAATTGTTGCGCGCGGTCGCGCAGCGATTGCAGCCGCTCGGGATCGAGTTCGATCCGGTCGGAATAGTCGTGCAGCCATTTCGAAAGCTCGTCCACGATAGCGAGTGCGGACTTCGCTTCGCGCATCGGCTCTTCGAGCGTGTTATCGAATTTGCGGACATGTTCCAATTGCTCGGCCGCCTGTCCAAGCTTTTCGAACACAGAACCCTCTTCATCATACAACCGCACGTGAAGTTCGGACGCGGTATCGCGAAGTTCTTCCGCGTTTTCGAGGACCTGCAACTCGTTTTCGATTTCGGCATCTTCGTTCGGGCGCGGGTCCACCGCAGCAATTTCATCGAATTGAAATTGATAGAGATCGCGCTCCTCTGCTAACTTTGCTTCGCGCGATTTCAATTCTTCTATTTCCCGTTCGAGCTTGAGCCATTGCGAGCGGACGGATTGATACGCTTCGACGGCCGGACCCAACCCGCCGAAATCGTCTAACATCTCGATATGATGCTCGGCTTTCAGCAGCGACTGATGCTCGTGCTGGCCGTGCAGATCGACAAGAAAATCTCCCAGCTCTTTCAGAATTTGCGTGCTCGCCGGACTATCGTTCACAAATCCGCGACTGTTCCCACGAGCCGAAACTTCCCGGCGAATAAACATCGAGTTATCGGTACACTCGATCTCCCGCTCCTGAAGATACTTATTGAGACGTGGATTACCGGTAATATCGAATTCGGCTTCGACGA
>DASZLH010000196.1:0-6300 GCA_035552495.1 Kapaibacterium sp. (SeqCode)
AACAGAGTGCCCAAGCAATTTTTCGAGACTGGTCACCCCGCGGTCGCGAATGCCGCAAGGAACGATATGCTGAAAATACGAGAGATCGGTATTGACATTAAACGCAAACCCGTGCATCGTACACCATCGGGAGGAGCGTACCCCGATCGCGCAAATTTTTTCTTCCGTTCCTGCACCCGCATCGTTGTCGATGCTGCCGACCCAAACGCCCGTTCTTCCCTGGATACGGAAACCCGCAATATCATACTCGCGTAGGACTTCGATAATCGTTTCTTCGAGCGCGCGAAGATACCAGCCCAAATCTTCCTTGAAATGCGCGAGATTGAGAATGGGATAGCCGACGAGCTGTCCGGGGCCGTGATACGTTACATCTCCTCCACGCTCGATCTCGAATTTCTCGGCACCCAGTGCATGAAGCTTCGCGTCCGAGAGAAGGAAATTTGCCAACTCACCATTGCTGCTCCGGTCCGCGCCGCGCCCGAAGGTATAAACATGTGGATGCTCGACGAGGATTAGGGTATCCTCTTCTTTTTCGGCAATCACAGCTTGAAAGATTTGCCGTTGCAAATCCCAGGCTTGTTGGTACGGAGTTAGACCGAGTTCGACGAGATGCATAAAGATTAGTGAGATAACTTGAATTTTCTCTCTTTTATCTCTGAAATTTCTTTGGCCTTGAAACACTAAAGGACGGAAGAAAATACAAGGAACCTTTCGCTGTGCAACCCCTGTACTATAGCTCATAATCCTCGCAGAGGTTTAGGCGCCAATTCAAAGAGCGCCGACTCTGCGTCATTAATCACAAAACACTTTTAGTCCCATGCAACGCCCCTATGGTTTCGGCGCCCGTATGCTTTGGATGTTCGCGGTCGTCATCGGAGGTTTATTTGTTTCCATTACGTATTGGAGTTGCTCTCCATCCAACAGTCCTGCGACCAGCCCGAATGGCTCATTTCAGCCCAGCGGGATCATTACTCCCGGAGGCAACGCTCCGGATTGGTCGCACCAACCAGCATTCGTTCAGCAGGCGATTGGAGTACAAAACCGACATTCGAACGATATGATGAGGATCGCTGGGGTAGTCGGTACTGGTGTCGGTATTGACGATCAAAATCCCAATATAGCTGTAATCGAAATTTTCACCGAGCACGAAGGTATCGCTGGTATTCCATCCACGATCGAAGGGATGCATACTCGCATCGAAAATGTCGGCAGAGTAACTATTTTCAAAGGTTACACCGGAAAGTATCGTAGCCGCATCCCGGCTGGCGTTAGTGTCGGCGATGATGACGAATGCGCGGCTGGCTCGATTGGTGCCATGGTCACCTCCAGCGGAATGGCTTCTTCACCGCAAAGCGGAGCTATTACAACCTATGGCCACAACTCGAATTATAGCTGGACAAGCGGTACCCGCGTTTACATGCTCAGTTGCAATCACGTTTTTGCAAACGAGGACGCTGCCACTGCAGCCGATGCCATGGACCAGCCGGGAAGATACGACAACAGCTGTAATACTGGTAACAATGTCGGAACCCTCTATGCATGGAATTATATCAGTTCCACGGCGAATAACCTATACGACGCCGCACTCGCAGAATGCAATCCGAGCATTTCAGGAGGATGGACAGGCTACATGTCCCCTCAAGATACATATGCTCCTGCGAGCGGCTCCAGCGCCGTCAATCCAACGGTTGGAATGGCCGTGGAAAAGGTCGGTCGCACGACAGGCCTTACTACCGGCTCTATTGCCGGCATCAATGTAACCATCACAGTTTCTTACACCAATTATACCGCGACTTTCGTTCATCAGATCTACGTTCGCGGAAGTTTTATCAAAGCAGGTGACTCCGGCTCGATGATGGTGACCAATAATTCCAATCACTATCCCGTCGGTCTCAATTTTGCGGGTGGCAGCAATAGCTCCTTCGCTAATCCTATCAAGCCTATCGAACAAGATTTCGGCTTGTCCTTCGTCTCCGGCAGCTTCGGAAACTAAGCGAGATACTCAAACAATTTATGCCCTGCTTTTTTGAAGCAGGGCATTTTTTATTTTTGAAACTTAATCTCTGGCAATCGAGCTTTTTCATAGGATGCTTCCCCGATTTATTTCCTTCCTTTTGCTGCTTGCGCTTGCAACGGCTTGTTCGCAAAAACCTGCCGGCAAAAGTTCGCAACGTGCAGCATCATTCGATTCCACGAAAGTGCCAAAATCCATCTCCCAAGTCCTTGCCACCCGTACTCCCGAATGGATGAAGATACCCGGAGTGATCGGTACCGGCGAAACGAAGAAGGATGATGCGCCGGCAATTATGATTATGGTCGATACCCTGACCGAAAGCCTGCGGAGAACGCTACCCTCGAAAGTGGAGGGTTATTCCATTGTCATCGAGCAAACTGGTAAGGTCATTCCTTTGAACCGATAAAATTTATTCGTCTTTAGAATCTTTTTTTCGCCGCCCCTTCCCCGGCTTAGCTTATTTTTCGCGCAACTTTGACCCAGCAGCCGTGTTCCTTATTATAGGACCAGCCAATTGGACGAAATGAGTGTAAGCTTGAATGCTCCGATTACCAAATTGGAGCAAATTTCGATTGACCGCGAACGAGAGAACGCCGAAGATTTGGCGCTCTTCCGTGAATTTGCGGCCGGACTTACCCAGGGTCCTCTCGGAGTCCAGCAAGCACGTCAGGCTTACACGAAGATTTATCTCAAGTACCGCGAGCGCGTTTATGCCTATTGCCTTCGCGTGCTCTGTGATGAGCAAGACGCTCAGGACCTCTTTCAGGAAGTCTTTTATCGGGTGTATACGCGGGCCGGTCAATTCGAGGAAGAACGAAGTTTGGGCGGATGGATCTTCACGATCGCTCACAATCTTTGCCTGAACAAAATACGGGACCGCAAGCCGTTCGAGGACATCGAAGAAATGACGCTGCTCGTCATGCCTCGGGAGGATTTCGGTGAAAACTGGAAAGAACGAATCGAGTGGGCACTCGCTCAATTGCCGGTCGATCAGCGCGAAGCTTTTATCCTGAGGGAATACGAAGGCCTGAGCTATACAGAAATTATCGAAGTGCTCCACACCACGATGCCGGCTATTAAAAGCAGGATCTATCGAGCAAAAGAACGATTGCGAGAATTATTGGAGCCATTTTATAATGAGGAGATGGGCGCTCTGTGAGATGACGCCGGAATAACTTATGACACTGAACGAACGAATATTGGACTTTATGGATGGGACGCTTCCGCCGGATGACGAGGCGGAACTCCTCCATAGCTTATCGGTCTCTCCAGAAAAACGAGACTTGCTGCGGAGCTTTATGAATCAGAAGGCGCTTTTCGTCCGCGATCGCCAGTCGATCGTCGTACCGTATAAGGCGGAGCAAGCGCTATGGCAGCGGCTCGGAGCGGTCATGCCCGCACCGGTATTGGAAGTCGCGGAAACAGCGCCTATTGCAGAAACGCGCGCACTTCCCTTGCCATTGTTCTCGAGAATCTTTAGTGTCGCATCGGCATCTGTCGGTGCTGTTGCGTTAATGATCGGCATCGGGGCGGGTTATTTTGCCGGTATGCATCAATCGGTTGCCTCCAATGTTGCAGCCTCACCCAATAACGCAATTATTCGTTCGCTAAATGTACCCTCCGTTGTTACAAATAACAACGCATCCCATGTTACAACTGCGCACAGCGGGAAACAGATTGCTCAAAATTCATCGACACCAAATCATCTTATAATCCCGGCAAATTTCGATTGGAATATTCCCTCTCTGAATATCGATGAGCCGGTTGCAGTGCAATCGGAAACCATCGGGGGCGCGCCCAATTCCAATGGGCCTGAATTTGCCGCAATAAGTCCCAGGGCAACGGCTCCCGCGCGGCTCGATCGCATTGGTGGCGATGGACAGGGCAATCATCCATTGCTTTTACACAATGCATTCGAACGGGATAATGATAAGACGCTATTGCAGCGATTCGAATTCTCGATCGACGAGAGCTTTGGAAGGCAATTCCCGAATTCGGCGGCAACCAATGTATCGCTGCCCCTCATTACCAATTCATCGATCGGGACATATTTCCAAATTCTGCCACACTCCAATTTCCTGTGGGCCGGAGCAAGTTATGGAACGGCCAACGTTACGCGAAAGGATTTGTCAACACGAGCCGGCGATCCGACCGATCCATTGCAGACAGTCCTGACCAGCGATACGATCCATTCGCAAACACCCTACTTCGCAACCTTCCTGCAATGCCGGTTACCGGCATTCCCTGACGCAGACCTGACCTTTACTGGCGGATATGGCTGGGCAACACTCGGCCAAATGATGATGGGTGAGCTCGGACTCCACTACGACGTCTCGCGGGAGGTCGGTGTTAATTTCGGACTGCGCGTGGTCAGGTTTACTTACGATCTGACTTCAGAGAAAGAAGCGGCGATCAAATCCGGCACTGGTTCGCTGGTGATTCCAAATGGAGCAGCCGATGCTTCACCCAGTTTCAATACCGAGTTAAATACGGGGTTATACTTTCACTTTTAAGCCATTCTTGATAGAAAGAATATGAAAACGTTTTGGATATTGATTGTCGGAGTAATCGGTCTTTCGGGATTCAATGGCTGCAGTGTGAACGACTCTCAGCCTGCACCGGAAGCGACCGTGCAGACGCATTTCTTCCCGTTCGATAACGGATTGGTCTATACCTATAGCCGGTTCAATCACAATACATACGATACTTTGACCTGCCGGCTTATTATCGGACAGACGCTCCTCGACAAAAATGTACTGGTCGATACGAAGACCGACTCCACGCTCTATGCACTTGGCTTTACGCACGATGTAAATGGTAATCTCGCCGCAGTGATGCAAAATGGCGATACATCGATGATCGTCCTCGATGGACAGCTTTTGATCGGCGCCACATGGATAGCCGATGAGGTGCATAATATTCGCGCAACGATCATCGATCATTACGACGATTACTATCTCCCCGGACGCCTGGTCCATTTTCCAGATGTCCTTGCCGTAGAATATCATCAGGACGGTCAGCCGAGTACGGATTATACGCTACGTTACTTCGCCCGTGACCAGGGACTTATCTTCGAACGTGAACTCGTCGGCGACCAGAATACCGAAATCGCCAGCCTCCAACTTCTGAACGTAAATTATCCATCTTCCATGGCTGGCCGCGCGATCGGCCATCTCTATCCGGAATCTATGATGCGGGCCGGGTACGAAATGCGCAATTAATGCGTTTGTCGCCTCGGAGGAGCTATAGTGCCATCTATTTTTCGTCGCTCGAAGGCAAATCAATATAAGGATAACAAATCCAGCGGTTTTGCTGGTATCTTTCGCGCGGACTCGCTACAATTGCGACTCGTGCTTTTTATTGCTATGAGCGCAATATTTTTCCTCTTTCTGAAAATCACAGAACGAAAAATTCCGCACGGCCTCGCTCCGGACTCGACGGAAGATACCACAGCGGTAAGCGCACCGGCAACTCCTCCAACGACACGAGTGCCCGTTCTCCCGCCAACTCGCTCGAAATAATTGCCGGCGATGCAAAGTGCTTCGGCTACACATCCCGATATTTATCTTGGAATTATGACCGGCACCAGCCTCGACGCGATTGACGTCGCCGCCTGCCGATTTTCTTTGGATTCCATGCGCAAGCGGCCTGAAAGCGAGCATGCTGAGGTGGAGGTGATCGAGTTCTCGTCATCACCCTGGCCAAAGCCGATGCGAGAAATTCTAATGACGCTCGCGACGGCAACGGATGTATCGATGGACTTGCTCGCACGAACGCATTTCGCTCTGGCGGAGTATTACGCAAATGCCGTTCGGGATTGCCTCGCCTCAGCAAAGTTAACTTACAAAGACATTCGCGCGATCGGCCTGCATGGGCAAACCATCCGGCATTTGCCTCACCCCACCGCCATAGCAGAAATTCCGGACATTCGGGCGACTTTTCAACTGGGTTCCGGCAGCGCGCTGGCAGCGCGTAGCCAAATCGATGTTGTAAGCGATTTCCGAAGTGCCGATGTTGCGCTCGGGGGCCAGGGCGCGCCGCTCGTCCCGATGTTCGACTACGCGTTCTTACGAAGTAAAACTACCAATCGACTGATTGTTAATATTGGCGGAATTTCGAATGTGACCTGGATTCCACACTCCGCTGCCCACCAGGATGTACTTGCTTTCGATTGTGGACCGGGCAACATGCTGATGGACGCTGTTACCCGAAAATATTTTGGCGAACCGTTCGACCGTAAGGGCGACCGGGCAAGAAGCGGGATAATCGATAAAGCACTCCTCGCA
>DASZLH010000197.1:0-11612 GCA_035552495.1 Kapaibacterium sp. (SeqCode)
ATTCTCGGATGCCTAAGCTGCGTTTGTAGTGAGTCGAACTTCTTCTCCGAAATTTGTGGCCAAGTCCTTGCAAACAAAGGACTTACGGCGATTTTCTGCGGAAGGCCCGGGATTCGAACTCGGAAGCCCTTGCGGGCGGCAGTTTTCAAGACTGCTGCAGTACCATTGTGCCAGCCTTCCTATGCGCCCGTGGCCCGTCGCCATAACGGGCAACGGATTTCGAGCGCCTTCGTAACGGGACGAACATGGCAGATGTTCCGGCTCCATTCAAAGGGGAGCCGGGCCAAATCCATTTGCATCCTGAACTCCTCTCGTAATTTTGCACCATGAAGATTGCAATTATTGGCGGAGGCCCGGCGGGATTATACTTCGCGCTATTGATGAAAAAATGGAGGCCGGAATTTCAGATCGAGCTCTACGAGCGTAATTCTCCGAACGATACGTTTGGCTGGGGCGTCGTGTTTTCCGATAAAACACTCAGCTACCTACAGGCCGAGGACGAGCCGACCTATTCCGAAATTACGCGCCGGTTCGAAACATGGGATAACGTCGATATCATACATCACGATGAGAAGATCACTATTGGCGGCAATAAATTTTCAGGAATAGCGCGCATCGAAATTCTGCACATTCTTCAGGAACGCTGCCGAGAGCTTGGAGTCGACCTCCATTTTCGCGAGCCGATCACCGATCTTTTCCCATTTCGTTCATACGACCTTATCGTCGGCGCCGATGGCGTAATGAGCGAAGTACGCTCGCAATATCAGGAATATTTCAAACCCGATCTCAGTACGCGGACGAACCGCTATATCTGGTACGGTACGCCGCATCTATTTCATGGGCTCACGCTAACGTTTCGGGAGAATAATGCCGGAATCTTCGCCGCGCATTCATACAAATTCGATAAGCAGACCAGTACATTTATCGTCGAGTGCGATGAAGAGACCTGGGCTGCAGCTGGTTTTCACGATATGGACGATGAATCGACCCGGCGGTATTTGCAGGAAGTGTTTCATCTCGATCTGGGGGGCGCACCGCTGTTCTCGAATAATTCGAAGTGGATCAATTTTGTACTCGTCCGCAACCGGCATTGGTGGCACTCGGAGCGTGAGACGAACATCGTATTACTCGGAGATTCCCTCGCGACCGTTCACTTCTCGATCGGCTCAGGGACGAAGCTCGCGCTCGAAGATGCGATCGCGTTATTCCATGCGTTTCAGCAACCGGATACACAGTCAGGAATGACTGTTCCACGAAGTGTGCCGGACGCACTGATCGAATTCGAACCGAAGCGCCGCCCGGTCGTAGAGGAATATCAGGAAGCAGCCTACGAGAGCTTGCTCTTTTTCGAAAATTTAAAAGACTACGTTCATCTCGATCCCATACCATTTGCATACAAACTCATGACACGATCGAAGCGCGTCGATCACGACAATCTTCGACGCCGCGATCCAAAATTCATCGAGCGGTATGAGAATTTTGTTGGAAGAGAGTAATTGCTAAACCAAATTAGGAATGAAGAATGGTAGGATACCCTTATCATTCTTCATCCCTAATTCTTAATTCTTAATTCCTCAGGATACCCGCATTTTCGTCTGCTTGTTGGGCGCATGTCCATTGGTATGTTCAGAAGTAAGTCCGGAGCCATTGCCGATCGATGAGCTAACGCGGATCTGATTGTTCACATCGCGTACGCCGGAAATCGATTCGAGCACGTCCTCCGCCATTCGTTTCGTATTCCGGTCATCGACGGTTCCGGATAGCGTGACTTCGCCATTCATTACTTTTACTTCGATATTCGAAGCATTGATTTCGGGATGGTCCATGAGCCGCTCGCATACATCTTCTTCGATACGCGAATCGTTGCGGCGATAATTTTTCGGGCCGATTCCGGAATAGGGGCCGCGTCCATATTGTCCCATCGTGCCGTATCCGCTCATTGCGCGTCCGCCGAGTCGTTCGTTGGTAAAGGGCCGTTGGCTTGACCACCGGTTGCTTCCTGCGCCATCAAATTGTTCCGTTCCGGATGGAATGCCGCGTTCCGACGAAGAGCCTCCGCGAAAATCGCCATAGTCCCGGCTGCTCGGCTCGGCATAGCCGACACTTTGCGGATTCCACGCATTGCCGCCAAGTCTGCTTGGGGCATAATCACTCCTGCCGGAATATCTTGCGTAATTATCCCGGTCGTATCCTTGCGAAGCTCGATTCCAGCGGCCGCCACGGTAGTCCTGCTCGCGATTAGTGAACGGCTGCCCTTCGCTCCACGATGGCATGCTCGATTCATTCCATGAACGGTCATCGGGTGAACGATCATCCTGCCATCCGCGATTGATGTCGGGGTCGTATCGCGAACGACCGTAACCGGAGAAGCCATACCGCTCGCCATAGTTTACATCGGAGCCGAAATCTTCACGATAATCCCGTGGTGAGTATTCACGGTAGTGCAAGTCCTGATCGCCTTCACGCCCGCGATTGTATCGCGTGGCGTTCTCGTTTTCGAAATCTTGTGTCGAGCGATGTCCGTTGTGTCTCATACGACGCGATTCGGTGAGCGCTGTGTCGCGGTCCTGCCACGAGTCCGTTTGATTATAGTTAGCCATAAAAAAGAAATTGTTAAGATAAAAAAACTGCATGTTCTCTCACACGTCGCCGTTCGCGGCAAATCGTATGCCCTATAAAAGTATGGATGAGTTCAGGCCCACGCGGGATGAACAATCCGTTTGGAGAGTTGAGAAACGTACCGAAAAGATATTATTAAGATATTATAGAGCATGATTCACAACCTGTCATTTGCAATCTCGCAGGCATTGCGCGAAGCCGGCGTGCTCCTCGCAACGCACGTTCCGGGGCACGGTGCAACAGAGACATTTCAATCGTTCCGAAAAGAAAATATTCGCAATCTGCCGATTTCATTTCATGAAGAGACTGCGTATGCTATTGCACATGGCTCGGCGCTTACCGGCGCTCGCTCGGCCTGTATTATAAAATCGCATGGAATGACGAAAGCTATGAATGCCGCCCTGGACTCGCTCTCGTGTGGTGTGAAGGCGGCGATGGTAAACATTGTCTTCGAGGATAAAACGGGCAACCACTCCGACAATATTATCGAGATTATTCCGTTCATTGCCGGAAGTGAAATGCCGTTCAAAGTAAGTTCGGCGAAAACCGCGTATGCCGATGTGATGGAAGCGGTCCGTATGTCCGAAAAAATGGAGCTGCCGTTTACTCTGGTCTTCGATGCGGCAGAAATCGAGGCAGAGTCTCCGATTGGAAATGCTTTATTGGATGAGCCGCCTCGCTACTACCGCGACCCCATGCAGCACCTGGTTTGCCCGATCTTCGCGTCGTATCAACGCGAGGTGCTCGTTCGTAAAATTCGGAATGAAGACTGGCGAGATATTCCGCGTCCGCACATGCCGATTCTTCCCACTTCGCTGCCACCCGACTATCAACGCGCCGTCGCGCCGTACCTTCCACTCTTCGAAGTATTTCGATCTTTGGAGGTAGATTTTGTTTGTGGCGACGCCGGGGTTTCGACGCTCTCGGCGTTTCCCCCATATGAGATCGTCCATGCCGCGCTCTATATGGGAGGTAGTATTCCAACTGCGATCGGTGCCTACCTTGCAGGAATGAATCGCTCGTGGTGTTTTATCGGGGATTTTTCATTTATCGCGGCGGGACACTACGGACTCATCGAAGCCATCATGCGAAAAACTCCGCTGAATGTTCTCATCTTCGCAAACGGCCGCGCCCAAACGACCGGCGGTCAGCCGCTCGACCTGCAATTGCTCGATATATTACTGGCCGGGTATGAACAATATATTTTGCGCATTACCAATCCATTCGATCCTGACGAAGTCCGAACGGTATTATCGAGTGCAAACGAATCGGACGAGTTGCGTATTGTGATAGCGAACTATACCGCGAATTCCCGCAAGACATGACGCGCAATGATGGTGCGCTGAATTTCGCTGGTGCCTTCTCCGATGGTGAGTAGCTTGGAATCGCGCCAGAATTTTTCGACCGGATATTCCTTAATGTAACCGTAACCACCGTGAATTTGCACGGCTTCTTCCGAAATCTGTACGGAAGCTTCGCTTGCAAATAATTTCGCGATGCTGGCGGCTTTGCCAAACTCCTGTCCGGCGTCGCGCAGCCATGCAGCTTTGTGCGTGAGCACGCGCGCCGCTTCAATCTTCATTGCCATTTCGGCCAGCTTGAACTGCGTCGCCTGCTGCTGCGCAATCGGCTTGCCGAACTGCTCGCGTTCCTGCGCATATTTCACAGCCGCTTCGAATGCGCCCTGCGCGCAGCCGACGGAAAGAGCGGCAATCGAAATACGTCCGCCATCCAAAATTTGCAGCGCCTGCACGAAACCTTGTCCTTCCTCGCCGATCAAATTCCCTGCTGGGACGCGAACATTTTCCAATGCGAGACTCGAAGTATCCGAGCAGCGCATTCCAACCTTATTCTCTTTTTTCGATGCGGAAAACCCGGGCATCGACTTATCGAGCACGAACGCCGAAATCCCGCGCGCTCCATGTTCGCGGTCCGTCACCGCCATAATGACGGTGGTATCCCCGACCGTCCCGTGCGTAATGAAATTTTTCGAACCGTTAATAATATACGAATCGCCATCGCGAACGGCAAACGTCCGCGTGCCCCCAGCATCCGAACCGGCGGAGGGCTCCGTCAGCCCCCATGCTCCGAGCACTTCTCCGCGCGCGAGTGCAGGAATATATTTTTCGCGCAAAGCATCGGAAGCAAACTTATTGATATGGCTCGAACACAATCCATTATGCGCTGCGATCGAAAGCGCGACGGAAGGATCGACGCGTGCAATTTCTTCGATGATGAGCGAATTTTCCATTGCGCCAAGCCCTGCGCCGCCCAACTCTGTTGGCATAAGCGTGCCAAGAAATCCGAGCTCGCCCATTTTACGAAATGCCTCGAACGGAAACTCCTGCGATTCATCCCATTGGGAGCGGTACGGCTTGAGCTCCGTTTCAGCAAAATCGCGGGCCAGTTGCTTGATCGACTGCTGATCTTCCGTCAGCGTAAAATCGAGGACATCGAGGGTCGTAGTAGTATCGTACATTAATTTCTCAGTTGCGAGCGAGTGGAAACAGTGGAAGGAAATGTAAAGTGCTTAAATGCGATGCTCTTCTCCATGGCTTTCAATGCGGCGTAGGAGGTGTAAGTACATCAATATTAGTGGATGGACGAATATATTTTACCTGAATTCCTCCATTAAACTCGCCAGCGTTTCACTTCCGGGACAGAGCGTCTCATACGGCACTTGCGTCAGTGGTGTGTCGATGGTGCCGAGCACATCGTGCATATCGCCGGGTGTTTCGTCGATAAAGAGCAAGCCGGTCGGGACTTTGCCTTCACGTTGGTGCTCCTGTATGTATGCAAATACTTTCGCGCGGTCGCGCGGATCGTAATCTTCGGGGGTATTTGTAAACCGGATGACCGTCCCATCGTGCATCGTGACAGCTGTATGACCGTTCACACTGATATTCGCAATAATTTCATCAGCGGGAATAATTACTTCGGCATCAGTGACGTGATAATCGTGCTTCCGAGTATACAGGTAACTTTTCGTCGAGCCTTCGTGATCGTTGAACGTCACGCATGGCGAGATCACGTCGATAAGCGCAAGGCCTTTATGTTTGATCGCAGCTTTAAGAATTGGTACGAGTTGCTCTTTATCTCCGGAAAAACTTCTGGCGACAAACGTCGCGCCGAGGCTTAGCCCGAGCAGCACCGGATCGATCGGCGATACACGGTTCGCTTCGCCTTTCTTACTCTTCGAGCCAAGATCGGCCGAAGCCGAGAACTGACCTTTCGTCAACCCATACACGCCATTATTCTCGATCACATAAACGATGTTCAGATTGCGGCGAACCGCATGTGCCATCTGCCCGATTCCGATCGAAAGTGAATCTCCGTCACCCGAAATTCCAATGGCGACAAGCGAGCGGTTCGCTGCGCCCGCGCCCGTCGCTATGGCTGGCATGCGTCCATGAGCGGAGTTAAATCCATGCGCGCCACTTACAAAATAGGTAGGAGTTTTGGAGGAACAGCCGATGCCGGAAAATTTACCGATCATGTGAGGATCGAGTGAAAGCTCCCATGCGGCTTTGATAATGGCAGCCGTGACGGAATCATGTCCGCAGCCCGCGCACAGCGTGGACATCGCGCCTTCATACGCGCGAAGGTTCAGTCCAAGATCGTTGCGTTCCAGGCTCGGATGAGTAACAACAGGTTTTACAATCGACGGCATACTTATTCCTCTATCAAAATTTCATTTCCAAATTCCGGAACGGATTCTTTCACATGTTTATGTAACAACCCTTCCACCACTGATTTTGCGGAGAGAGGAAAACCACCATAAACTAAAATCGAAAGCAGCTTCTCTTTCGGTACATGCGTTTCGAGCACTAATAGCGAGCGGAGTTGACCGTCGCGGTTCTGCTCGACTACATAGCAAACGTCCTGCTCGGCGATAAACTGTTCGACCTCACGGCTGAAAGGGAATCCGCGGACGCGCATATAATTAGCGGGCACGCCTTGCGATTCGAGAATGTCGATCGCTTCGCGGCAGGCGGGGTCGCATCCACCGAGCGAAATAATTCCGATCGTCGCGCCTGGTTTCCGTTCGATGACGGGAGAAGGCACATACTTCGCCGACGCTTTGTGCTTCAGCAGCAGCCGGTCCATCACTTCCTGATATTCCGATGGTGTTTCGGTATACCCGCCGAGGCGGTTGTGTCCGGAACCGCGAGTAAAGAACGCGCCCTTCGCATTGATACCCGGCAGCGTCCGCGCAGCCACATGGTTCTCATCTTCCGGCGAATATCGAAAATATGTTTTGATATGATCGAGTTCTTCGCTGGTAAGCACACGCCCACGGTTCGGCTTGTAATTATCGTCCCACCGTAAGCGTGGCACAACCCAATCGTTCATGCCGATGTCGAGATCCGAGAGCATGAATACCGGCGTTTGAAATTGCTCCGCGAGATCGAACGACTGGACAGCAAACTCGAAACACTCCGCAGGACTCGATGGAAAAAGTACGATATGCTTCGTATCGCCATGCGAGGCATACGCGCATTCCATAATATCGGATTGTTGCGTTCGCGTTGGCATGCCGGTCGATGGTCCGGTGCGCTGGATATCGAATATAACGGCGGGAATTTCCGCGTAGTACGCGAGGCCGATAAGTTCGTTCATCAGCGAAATGCCCGGCCCGGCGGTCGATGTAAACGAGCGTGCGCCAGCCCAGGAGGCGCCGATGACCATACCAATCGCGGCAAGTTCGTCCTCGGCTTGCAGAAATGCGAAGTTATTCTTTTTCGTAACAGGATCGACGCGGTACCTATCGGCGAATGCTTTGAATGCATCCATCACCGATGTTGCCGGCGTGATCGGATACCATGCCGCGACGGTCGCGCCAGCATAGATCGCACCCAGCGCAGTTGCGGTGTTGCCATCGATCAGAATTTTATCACCGTTCTCATCCATCTTCTCGCAATAAAACGGCAGCGGGCAATCGAAATTCTTTTTTGCAAATTCAAATCCCAGTTCGAGCGCTTTCCGGTTCGAATCGAGCAGCGCCTGCTTTTTGCCATACGATTCCTTAATCAGCTCGCCGACGATCTCCATATCGAGATTGAGCAACGCCGCGAGCGTACCGGAGTACATGATATTCTTAAGCAGAATACGAGTACGCGGTTCGCTGAAATACTCGTTGCACATTTTCGCGAGTGGGACGCCAAGAAACGTCACATCATTGCGATGAAGATCGTCATGCAGCGGCCACGTCGAATCGAAGAGCACATAACCGCCGGGAGCACCATTGGTGCTCCCTCGTACTTCATGCACGTCGCGGCCATACGTCTGCGCGTCCATCGCGACCATCAGGTCGTAATCGAGCGCACGCGCTCCGTAGCCATCTTTGCTCACGCGGATTTCATACCACGTCGGCAGTCCCTGAATATTCGATGGAAATAAATTCTTGCCCGCAACAGGAATGCCCATGCGGAATATGGTCTGCATGAGCAGTCCATTGGCGCTCGCCGAACCCGTCCCATTGACGTTCGCGAGCTTCATTGCAAAATCGTTGATACGTGTCATTACTTAATGGTCAGTCACGGGGCATAGAACAAAGCTGGGAGGCAGCTTGCTCCACTGGAATTCAGAGAAACAGAAGAAGCACCGGTACTATTCCGTCAGAGCTTTTCCCATTCTTCTCGGGAAATTCCAGCTTGGTGTAAGACCTTCTTGAGTAGACCAACGGAAATATCGCCTCGATGTGGATTAGGAAGTTTGACGTCGAAGTCGTCTTTAGACATCAGTTGATGATCGGAGCTGGATCGCGGACCATCGAATCCAGCACGGCGAAGTGCCGCTATCAAATCCCGCCTGCTTACGGGTCCGAAATGCGGCATTCAGACTAGTTCGTGAAGATTAATGTCTATACTGTCGATTACCGGAATTTCTTTTCCATCGCGCGTACGCAAGAGAATCCAGCCTTCAAGGGTTCCTCGAAGATCTCTTCGAGTGTCTTCGAGCGTTAATTCATTCGCCCAGACCCCATTACATTCCGGAATCTCGCCATAATAGGAATTGTCGTCCGGCAAAATCTCATATTTCGCGTGCCGCATCGCGGCTTCGATGTATTCGGTCAGCATGAAATTTTAACCGCCTGGACAGGGAGGAAGTTCAAGGTGTCTTAAGGCTCGATAAAGGTTGCACTATTGGCAGGAGATCCGGTGAAAAGAGAATAAATCGGATGCCAGCGGAAATCTTGGTAGTATAAGCCACCGGAATAAGGAGACCCGTATGCTGAGACAAAAATTTTTGTTCCCCTCGGAATAAGCCGAAGTGGTTCATTATTAAAGTAATAATATCTGGTTTCGTAGGGGAGCTCGAAAGAAAATCTGGTGCCAATATATGAAATAGGCGGCTCACCAACCCAAAAGAACGTAGTCGTGTCGAGAGTATTGGGCGCAGTAAGGCCAAGGTATAGAGCGACAGATGCCAAGATGCTATCCGAGTGACCGTAAACATAGATGTTCGTGTCCAGCTTCGATGTCACGTTGAGCGTTCCCTGGTTGACCGTGTCCCCGTTCGCGTCCACTACGACTCCCGAACGAGTGTAGATAAATATAGTCGTATCCCGAAAGACCACGCTATCGACCGTTGTTCCAATCTGTGGTTGCAGCGGATAAAGCCACGTAGGGCTAAATGGCCCCAGGTCTGGATGGCCTGACAGGACATGGAAGAACTTCTTAGTTGCCCACCCAGAATGTGAAAATACGATTGTATTTTCGCCTGCATCGAGGGAGGGGATGGTAAATCGGCCAGAAGAATCCGTAACCGTATGGAAGCCTGTATTCTCAACGAAGACGTCAGTCCCGGAGTTATCGTATCCTTGCCAGGAAGGTGGAGTTCTGACCAGGAAAACAGTCCCCTGATAGAAGGGGCTTGAAGGTGATGTCGAGGAATGGCATCCAATTGTTCCGAAAATAAGAAACAGTACAATTAAAGATAGGTATGCTTTCATGATTAGGCCGAATTACTAAAGTAAAAACACGCCGGTCTAATCAAAGTTACAACCCACACTCGAATTAGTTTTGGGGAATACTGTCTTCATAGAGCAACGGCATTTGTCTATGTATTCGTCTTATTCACGTGCAAAATGTCAGGTTCACATCGAATCCGCTTCGACGTGCCGCACCCGCGTTCGCCTTCGTGGATAGCTTCGAGGAAAGTTTCTGGAACGCTGAGCACATCGACGGTTTTGCGACTATGCCATCGCCAGCTCCCGCATATCGATCGCCTTGGGGATCAGCACTTCGAACTGCTGCATATCCCATGCGAAAGTCGGGCAGCGTTCGGCACAGAGGCCGCAGTGGACGCAGAGGTCTTCGTCTTTCGCCATGATTCGGCCGGTTTGCTTCAGCGATTCCGAGACGTAGAGATCTTGACTGCGGTTCAGCGCCGGAGCCGAGAGCCGAGAACGAAGATCGTCTTCATCGCCATCACGCGTGATCGTCAGGCACTGGACCGGACACACATCGATACATGCGTCGCATTCGATACATTTCGGCGCAACAAAGACTGTCTCCATATCGCAATTCAGGCAGCGCTGGACTTCATGCGCGGTCTGCTCCGGAGTAAACCCAAGCTCGACTTCCGTCGAAAGATTTTTGAATCGCTCGACCAGATCGACGTGCGTCATCTTCTGCCGCTTCGCCGGATCATAACCGTTATGATACGACCATTCCGAAATGCCCATCTTCTGCGAGATGAGATTCATGCCATGCTTCGGACGCTCGGTAACTGCAATGCTATTGCAGTGATTATGTATCGAGATCGCGGCTTGATGTCCATGCTCGACAGCCCAGATGATATTCTTCGGTCCCCACGCAGCATCGCCCCCAAAGAACAGGCCGGGGCGCGCAGACATAAACGTCGTCTCATCGACTTTCGGCATGTCCCACTTGCCGAACTCGATTCCCAAATCGCGCTCGATCCACGGGAAAGCATTGTCCTGACCGATGGCAAGAATGACATCGTCGCAGGGCAGAATGATGGTATCGACCGTGCGCGATTCTTTCGCGCCAGCGTCCCATTCGAGCCGCTCGAATTCCATCCCAACCAACTTGCCGTTCTCGACCACAAATCGCTTCGGCGCATGATTGATAACGATCTCGATCCCCTCTTCCTCCGCATCTTCCAATTCCCACGGCGAAGCTTTGAAATATTGCCGCGGACGGCGGGCCATTACCTTAATGTCTTTTCCGCCAAGCCTTCGCGAGGAGCGGCAGCAGTCCATCGCCGTGTTACCGACACCAATAATCAGCACGCGCTCGCCGATCGTTTTGACATGCTCGAACGCGATGGAAAATAACCAGTCGATACCGATGTGAATATTGGCCGCAGCTTCCTGACGACCGGGAAGATCGAGGTCTTTACCTCGTGGCGCGCCGGAGCCGACGAAAACAGCGTCCCAGCCATCATTCACCATCGATTTCATGCTCGTGATCTCGGAATTGTACCGGACTTCCACACCCATATCGACGATCATCGCGATCTCTTCATCAAGCACATGCGCGGGCAAGCGAAACGACGGAATATTCGAGCGCATCAGTCCGCCCGGCTTATCGTATTTCTCGAAGATAGTGACTTCATACCCAAGCGGCATGAGGTCATTCGCAACGGTGAGCGATGCCGGTCCGGCACCGATACAGGCGATACGCTTGCCGTTCTTTTCCGGCGGAATTTCCGGAAGGCGGTCAGTCACATCCTCGCGGAGATCGGCCGCGACGCGTTTTAATCGGCAGATCGCGACAGGCTTCCCATCGATGCGCTCGCGGCGGCAGGCAGGCTCGCACGGGCGGTCGCAGGTGCGGCCCAGAATGCCGGGAAAGACATTCGACTCGCGGTTCACCATGTAGGCGTCTGTGTATCGGCCTTGCGCGATCAGGCGGATATACTCCGGCACATTCGTATGCGCCGGGCACGCCCACTGGCAATCGACAACTTTATGAAAATAATTCGGGTCTTGTACGTTAGTCGGCTTCAACCTGGATTACGAG
>DASZLH010000198.1:0-8090 GCA_035552495.1 Kapaibacterium sp. (SeqCode)
TTTGGAGAACAATTCAGCCGAAGTTTTAGTAGATTTGTAACGCGAAAACGTCTGAACCGGGATTTATGGGATGCGTGGGATTTTTGGGATTGCAAATGGCCAGAGAAAATGAGCGCGGCGCATTCCTATCCCAAAACCACGCATCCGATAAACCCTGGATTATGGGATGTATGGGACTTCTTGGATTTGCAAATAAGAGAATGAGCGTGGCTCGTTCCTATCCCAAAAATCCCAAGCATCCCATAAATCCAGGTTCAGATAAATTGCCTCACGTCTCGGTTGCCGCCCTACGGCGTCCGTCCCGCGAGATCTAAGAGCGAATAAAAACGGAGAGCCCCATGCGCGAACAGCCTGCATTTCGGCATTGCCGCCGAAATAGTGGTTTGCTGGACCGTGCTCGTGAGTAAGCTCCCCTGTTCGCATGAGAAATAACAACGGAAGTGAATACGAAGAGCTGTCCCCAAAAATACGGCACTTGTAATTTCATCGCCGCACTTGCAATGAGAAAGACTTAATAGAGGCCAAAAAGCCTTGTCATCTCTTCACTTTTTAAGTGGAGAGTCAATCAAAACCGATAAAATAGCGTTACATACAAGCTATGCAGATCACACGCAGATTCACGAAGGCAGACATCAGCCCGTTCGACCAATTCCAGTACACGAAGCGCGCGAGCGTGCTCCGAAATCCCGATGGCAAGCCCATCTTCGAGATGCAGGACATCGAAGTCCCGAAGCATTGGTCGCAGGTCGCGACCGATATTCTCGCGCAGAAATATTTCCGCCGCGCCGGAGTCCCGCAAGTCGATACGTTCGGCACGCCGCTCCGCGATAAAAAAGGCGAAGTCATTCTCGGGCCGGAGCGCTCGATCAAACAAGTGGCGCACCGCCTGGCTGGCTGCTGGCGCGCGTGGGGCGAAGAGCATGGATATTTTACCACCAAGGAAGACGCGCAGGCGTTTTACGATGAGATCAGTTTTATGATCCTGCGGCAGATGGCCGCGCCGAACTCGCCGCAGTGGTTCAACACCGGCATTGCGTGGGCGTATGGAATTACCGGCACCCCGCAAGGGCATTGGTACGTCGATCCGAAGACGGGCGAAATGACTCGCTCTCAGGATGCCTACACCCATCCGCAGCCGCACGCTTGTTTCATTCAGTCGATCAAGGACGATATGCTGAACGAAGGCGGCATCTTCGATCTCGTCACACGTGAAGCGCGCATCTTCAAGTATGGCTCGGGGACAGGCACGAACTTTAGCGCCTTGCGCGGAGAAGGCGAGAAAGTCTCGGGCGGCGGAGCAGCCTCCGGCGTTATGAGCTTCCTCAAGATCAACGACCGCGCGGCCGGGGCCGTGAAGTCGGGCGGCACAACGCGCCGCGCTGCAAAGATGGTCATCCTCGATATCGATCATCCGGACATCGAGCAGTTTATCGAGTGGAAAGCACTCGAAGAGCAGAAGGTCGCCGCGCTCGTCGCCGGCTCGAAGATCTGCGACATTTTTCTCAATACGATCATGAAGATCGCCGCTGAGGATGGCACCGACCGCAAAGAGAACCACGATCT
The DNA here is from genome assembly GCA_035552495.1 of Kapaibacterium sp. (SeqCode). Lineage (GTDB taxonomy): Bacteria > Bacteroidota > Ignavibacteria > Palsa-1295 > Palsa-1295 > PALSA-1295. The sequence continues at coordinate 1,564 of DASZLH010000198.1, forward strand.
CGACATCGCGATCAAGCGCGCGCTCGCGCGTGGCGTCCCGATGAACTACATCGTCCGCTGCCTGCAGATGGTCGAGATGGGCTATGACCACATTGATTTCAAGACGTTCGACACACACTATGAAGGCGAAGCGTATCAAACTGTTTCGGGACAAAATTCGAATAACTCGGTTCGCGTCACGAACGACTTCATGCACGCCGTCCTGACGGACGCCGATTGGGAATTAAAATTCCGCACGAGCGGGAAAGTCGCGAAGAAGACGAAAGCGAAAACGCTGTGGGATAAGATCACGCTCTCGGCATGGTCCTCCGCCGACCCAGGATTGCAATACGATACGACGATCAACGAGTGGCACACCTGCTCGAACGATGGCCGCATCAACGCGAGCAACCCGTGCTCCGAGTATATGTTTTTGGACGATACCGCGTGCAATCTCGCGTCGCTCAATCTCGCTTATTTCTACGATGACGAGACCGGCGCGTTCAAGCTCGATGATTACAAACATGCGATTCGCCTCTGGACGATCGTGCTTGAAATCTCGGTGCTCATGGCGCAATTCCCCTCGCGCGCGATCGCGCAGCGCTCCTTCGATTACCGCACGCTGGGCTTGGGCTATGCGAATCTCGGCACGATCCTCATGACGGCTGGCATCGCCTACGATTCTCCGGAAGCGCTTGCGATCGCGGGCGCGCTCACCTCGATCCTTACCGGCGAGTCCTACGCGGCATCCGCCGAAATGGCAAAAGATTTGGGTGCATTCCCGCGCTTCGACGCGAACCGCGAGCCGATGCTCCGCGTCATGCGCAATCATAAACTCGCGGCCTACAACGCCGCACCGGAGCGCTACGAACAGCTTACCATCAAGCCAATGGGCATTAATCCCGAGCACTGCCCGAGCGATCTGCTCGAAGCCGCGCGCGATGCGTGGGACCGCGCCAATGCGCTCGGCGAAGAGCATGGCTACCGCAACGCGCAGGTCACCGTGATTGCGCCGACCGGCACGATCGGCCTCGTCATGGATTGCGACACGACCGGCATCGAACCCGATTTCGCCATCGTGAAATTCAAAAAACTTGCGGGCGGCGGATATTTCAAGATCGTCAATCAATCGGTGCATAAGGCGCTGATGAAACTCGGATATTCCGAGAAGCAGATCGAGGAGATCGAAAAATATTCGAAGGGGCACGGCACGCTCGTCGGATGCCCGGCGATCAATCGTCAGTCGCTGAAGGCGAAAGGTTTTACCGATGAGAAGATCGACGATATCGAAAAACTCTGCGATAACGTATTCGATCTTAAGTTCGCATTCAATAAGTGGACGCTCGGCGAGGAATTCTGCGCAAAGCTCGGCTTCACGCCGGCGCAGCTTGTCGATCCGAATTTCAATATGCTCGCGTCGCTTGGATTTACGAAGGAAGAAATCCAGACAGCGAACGATTACGTCTGCGGCACGATGACGCTCGAAGGCGCGCCCGCCTTGCGCGACGAGCATCTTCCCATCTTCGACTGCGCGAACAAGTGCGGACGCTACGGTACGCGCTTCATCCAGTACGAAGCGCACATTCGCATGATGGCCGCCGCGCAGCCGTTTATTTCCGGCGCGATCTCGAAGACGATCAACATGCCGAACGAGGCGTCCGTCGCGGACGTACACAAAGCGTATGTCGATTCGTGGAAGCTGATGCTGAAAGCGAACGCGCTCTATCGCGATGGCTCGAAACTTTCGCAGCCGCTCAACTCCGCGAGCGACGATGGCGATCTCGCCGAAGAAGTGCTCTTTAACGACGTCGAAGATCCGGCGAACGAAACGATCGACGCAGCCACGCTGCACCAGCTCGTCGAAGCGCAGGCCGCGCAAATGCCGCCCGAACTCCGCCGCCACAAACTTCCGCAGAAACGCAAAGGCTGGCTTCGCGAAGCCGTTGTCGGCGGGCACAAAGTCTATCTCCGCACCGGCGAATACGAAGACGGTTCGCTCGGCGAAATCTTCATCGACATGTACAAAGAGGGCGCGTCCTTCAAAGGACTGATGAACTGCTTCGCCGTGCTCGCTTCGAAAGCGCTGCAATACGGAGTGCCGCTCGAAGAGCTCGTCGATACCTTCACGTTCACGCGCTTCGAACCCGCTGGCTCTGTGCAGGGACACGAAGCGATCAAGAATGCGACGAGCATTCTGGATTATGTCTTCCGCGCCTTAGGCTACGAATATCTCGGCCGCCAGGATTTCGTCCACGTCAAAGCTGTCGATGAACCGAAGCACAACGGCCACGCGACGGATGCTCCGGCTGGCAGTCATGCGACCGATGGCACCACTACGACCGACGCGATTGCCACGCAAACCTTGAGCGAAGACGACAATCTCGAAAAGCTCCGCAGCGAACGTGAAGAAAGTCCTGAGTCCTTAGTCCTAAGTGCTCAGGAACCCCAACTCCGGACTCAGGACTCCGGACTTAGGACTGCGAGAGCCGAAGCGCGCAGCAAAGGCTACACCGGCGAGCAATGCTCCGCCTGCGGAAGCATGCGCGTAAAGCGTAACGGCGCCTGCACCGTCTGCGATGACTGTGGGACCACGAGCGGATGCTCGTGAGCAATTATGAAATATGAATTATGAAGGTGGGGCTGCACCGCACGCCCCGCCCCTTAGCTCCGGAGGAGCGAAATATTTGTAGCCCAGGGTGAAGCGAAGCGGAACCCTGGGCTACGGATTTAATAAGATTTTAAGCCCCGGAGGGGCAGCAAATAAATATGGAGACACATTGGAAAATTCATAACCCTCCGATTCCTTTCAGCGAATGGAGTGTATGTAGGGCTGGCTCGATTCCATCAGGTATGCTTGTTAGGTTACTTTTGAAGTATAAGATGGCCAATGGGGAAGAGATCGCGCATGAGCGCACTCTGCTCGTTGGCGATATTCACAACAAGGGAGTAAATTCATACGATTGCGAGTGTCAACCAACATGGGGGACGAGCATAAGGCAATTTCGGGATCAAGACGCTTATCCTTCGTGCTTCGTACTCGCGGAGAGCAATGCTCTGGTGGATTTACTTAATGGCCTGCTGAAAGAATCAGAAACGCTCAATCCGAGCGGAACTCAAGCGGTCTTTGAAACCGCTTGGAATGGTGATGGCATGCAACACGAGGTCTTCCAAATTCGAGATGACAAGGGGCAACTTCTTGTTCCAAGTCGTCTCGTTAATGCATTCCCTGTTCGCGTCGAATACCCGCTTGACTACGTGGGTGCAGAACAGGCTGCGCGACAATTAGTCCAAGAGTTGCGACGTGGTCACACACCGATAGGAGGTAGCTAGAATGAGAAATTCAAAGAAGGTTTTTGTTTGCTATTCGCATCGTGACAGCCGATGGCTGAAGTGGCTCGATCCGATACTGAAGCCTCTCGTGCGGGAGGGTGCGGTTGAAGAGTGGAGCGACAGGAAAATTGACGCAGGTCAAAAATGGAAAGATGAGATTCGCAATGCCCTGGAATCATCAGGCATTGCAATTTTGATAATTAGTCAGGACTTCCTCGCGTCCGATTTTATTTTCACGGACGAGCTTCCTCCAATCTTAGAGGCGGAGCAAGAAGATGGACTTAGGTTATTGTGTCTTTACGTACGACCTTGCGATATCGCCAGCTTCCCGAAATTACTTGAATTTCAAGCGATCAACGACCCGCAAAAACCTTTGGCTGAGATTTCCGTTTCGGCGAGGGATCGGATTGGAATCGCAATAGCTGACAGTATTCGCCAATATCAGACATGGACAAAAGCGGGCGATCAGGTTGAGAATTCCCCTGCGACAATCACTTCCGGAGTTGACGATGAAGAGAAGGGCTTTTTAGAGTATAAAGCAGATTCTAACGAGGCGATGACCAGTATGACCAGTGTCTTAACCGACATTGCAAAACTCACATCCAGCATCGGCGAAAAATTTAATGCTCGTCAGGAGAGTCTCAATAATATGATCGCCCGAGGCGAAGATAATGCGCAGCTTGCAGTGAACATCGTGAATGCGAGCGCAATGGATCTGAATGGGTATTCCGAGCAGCTTGAGAAAGTAGTACCAGTTTTTGAGGATGGTGCGTCTAAGATGCATGACAATCTGATTCCGTGGCTCTCATGGAGAAAGGAGAATGGTCATACTTCGGATAATGATGGCTTTGCAAACTCACTTAGAGGGATGGTGGAATCCGCAGGACCTTCAACGGTAAAGATGGAATCGTTTAGAGACTCTGTTCTTGGCATGAAGGGTGCCTCGAAACCCATGAACCATGCCGTAACCCGATCTCGGTCGATACTCGATCGATTAATAACTACAATGAAGAAGGTACAGACAGATTCGAAAGAGTACCTCACGCTATTGAACTAATCCAAGAGTGCGATTGCCCCAATATTCTCTGGCTATAAGGCCGGCGCTCTTGCGCTACGCGCGCGCGGCATAACCCATACCGCTCGTCCCGGAATGATTCTTGGGGTTTCTCAATTAACGAAAGCATCATGACATTCGCAGATTTAGTCGAAGAGGTACGTACGCTTCCGCTTGAAGAAAAAGTAGAATTGAAAGAAGTTCTCGAACACGAACTTACGGACGCTGTGCGCGAGGGGATTTATCAGGGTCACCTCGAAGCGGTGAGAGAATGGGAAAGCGGAAAGCTCAAGACGTACACGAACGTGGATGACTTCATACGGAGCCTTGACGAGGACGAATGACGATAGCTCGATCGTCCGGTTTCCTCCGGGCTTACAAGAAGTCGATCAGCGGTCATCCAGATCTCGAAGCACTCTTTCGAGAACGGCTCTCCCTGTTTATGGTCGATCCTTTCGATCCCAAACTCGCTACTCACAAACTGAAAGGCAAGCTGGCGGGGAGTCTGGCATTTTCTCTTAACTGGAAGCTCCGCGTAGTGTTTTCCTTCGGTGAGCCCGGTACGGCGATCCTTGAAGATATTGGCCCTCACGATAAGGTTTACTAAGATTCCAGTGGGCTTGCCCCGACTCTTCGGCTTATAAGTCCGGCGCTCTTACTACCTGAACTACCTGCGCCGCCGGGAAGCAGGCGCTTCCCGGCACACAGCCAACGCTCGATGTGTGCAGTCAAGCGCCTGCTTGACTGAACAATTGTTTCGTGCGTTCCAGTGCGATTGTCCCACCATCCGCCGGCTTATAAGGCCGGCACTCTTACTATCGGAGCTATGCTTGCGCGGCTATAGTTTTGCTCACCGTGCGGGGGAGTTTTGTTTTCGAAAATCGTTCTATTCCGGCACTCTCGATCCATTCACATAGTTAAATCAATCGATGAAAGGCCCGGACGATCAAGTCGTGAAGGTAGCAAAGGCGCTGGCGGATAAAACGCGAGTGAAAATTCTTCGCGAATTAGTGAAGCACGGTCCGATCAGTTGCGGCGATGCGGGTAAGGTCACGTTCCTCTCGCAGCCGGCCGTTTCGCACCACCTCAAAGTCCTCGCCGATGCCGATTTGATTGTAACCCACAAGGAAGGGCGTCATGTGGTAGCCTCCGTTAATCGAGCGGTCCTCAAGAAATTCGCGTCCCTGCTTCCATAACCCTACGTAAAAAGGGGGAGACCCCCGTTCCCTATTCCCATCGCTCCGCGGGAGGGAAATACGTTCGTTGAAACAAATGTTCATGGCCGTCGTTCAATCGACATATCGAAATATTTGAATATATCAATTAGCAACCTGCCAACCATGAACACCGCAGTCACGATACCTATTGATTCCACTTCCAGCACGAAACATTCCACCGCAAATCGGGGCGTGGGTCTTTCCATTGCACTCTGGTCCGTCCAGGTGCTGCTTGCCGCGCTCTTTTCTGTGACGGGCGGTATAAAGCTGTTCCTTTCGCCCGAGCAAATCGCCCACATGGGTAGCTCGATGCCGATACCAATGCCGCTCTTGCGCTTTATTGGCGTAAGCGAACTCCTCGGCGCGATCGGATTGATTTTCCCTTCGTTCCTTCGTATTCAACCGCGCCTTACGGTCTATGCCGCATGGGGACTGGTCATGGTCATGATCCTGGCAACGATCTTCCACATTTCACGTGGAGAATTTGGGGAAGCTCCAGTCACGATTTTAATAGGACTCCTGGCTGCATTTGTATCGGTCGGTCGCAGTAAGTGGCGCCCGATTATATCGCGCAAGGGATAGAAGCTAAACTCTTCGGTGCATCGCCCGAAGCAGGCACTTGACCGCACTGTAACTTCTGACCCTGGGCAGTGTTCTTTAAAGTGTTAACTAACGTAATACTTTTATGAGAGCATCCTTCCGAGTCCATCCGTATGTATCGCTTTTTTTCGTCATCGTATTCGGTCAGCTCCTTTCGAGCTGCAGCCAGAGCAGCAATCCCAGCAATGTGCAGCATGGTTCGTTGACGGGAGTAGTTTCGCTGGGATCCGAGGATGCCAGTTCGCCACAACAGTTGGCAAACTCGGCAGGTGTCTCGATTTCGCTCGATGGCACTGGATATTCGACAACTTCTGATTCCAGCGGCTTTTGGGAATTCAATGATCTGC
>DASZLH010000199.1:0-7212 GCA_035552495.1 Kapaibacterium sp. (SeqCode)
GTCCAGTAATCGACCGGCCAGTCATCGGCGACGCCATCCAGCGACTTCACACGGAAATCCGACGGGTGCATGCGCGGAAAATGCGCCGTGTACATGATGGTGCCGCCAAACGGAAAGAGCCCGATAAGGGCCGCTCCGCGAGTCCATAAAAGCACAAAATGATCGTACTTCGACGCGAGCGGCCGGCGAATCAAGTGCATGGCTTCGCGGGTATGCGTCGAATATTGCCGAATCGTTTCTTCGATCCGGGCAAAGACTTTCTGGTTTTCCTCATCGAGGAATTCCGGACCTGCTACATGGACAATAACTGCCAAAATTTGGAAACGAAAAAAATCGGGGTAACTGCGATGATTTATGCGTTACATTGGGAGTTCAGTATTCTTTGTCCCTGTTCCAATAAACGTAATCGGTAAACCACTATTGTTCGATGAGAAATAATTATGCCACAAGATAAATGTATTAGGTATGAATTCTTATCTTACAAAATTAGACCCATTTTTAGTAGCCGGCGCAATTTCCGGGTAAAAGATTACCCTTTTCCTACTTTTCATTATCACGATGCTTTATTTAGTCGCGACACCCATTGGTAACCTCGAAGATGTTTCGCTTCGTGCAATTCGAACGTTGCAAGAGGCCGACATTGTGGCCTGCGAAGATACTCGGCATGCGCGCGTACTATTCGAGCGACATGGTATTCGACCGCGGCGGCTGGTGAGCTATCACTCGCATAATGAACGCTCCCGCGCGGCGGAATTAGCGGAGGACCTTCGGACGGGAGCATCGGTCGCCGTCGTGACCGATGCGGGTACGCCTGGCATTTCCGATCCGGCCTGGGCGATTGTAAAAGAGGCGATTCAAATGGGGATCGAAGTCGTGCCCATCCCCGGAGCTTGTGCAGCCATTGCCGCGCTATCGGCGAGCGGGATGGACACGACGCGCTTTGTATTCGAAGGATTTTTGCCGCTCAAAAAAGGGCGCCGAAAACGCATTGAACACATTGCCAGTGAAGACCGGACCGTTGTGATCTATGAATCGCCGCATCGTATCAAGCGGCTACTCGATGAGTTAAGTGTGGCCTGCGGTCCGGGCCGCCAGGTCGCTGTTGCACGCGAGCTTACAAAGCACTTCGAAGAATTTATTCGCGGCACGATCGAGGAGGTTCTCGCCCAAATTTCCGAGCGTTTTCCAGAATCGGTGAAGGGCGAGTGCGTTGTCGTCCTCCAAGCTCGGCCGAACGATCGAATCCGCGCCATTTATGCTGAGGAGGAGGATACCGAAGATGAAATCGAAAATCCCGCTGTGGTCGTGGAAGATGACGAGGTGTTGTAGAATGTCCGAGGACGAATTTTAATTGTCTTTCCGGTTCAATTTCTCTTCCCGGAATGATAAAAATCGTTCATACTTAGCGTTTGGGCCTGTATTTTGGATTATAATATTGTTAATCTATTAGAAAAGGAAACGTTAACGCGCTTCTTTCGGTAAAATATAGGCAAAGGAAGGACTGATTCATGCTGAACCGTATAAAAATTTCCAAAATAGCTCTTAATTTAGGTATCCTCGTGATAGGAATGACGTTTGGCCTGGCAATAACAGCCCATGCGCAGACCATGAAAGATGTATTTCAGCCGGGCGAGCAATTGGTCTATAATGTCAAGTATGGATTTATCAAACTGGGGACGGTTGTAATCGAGACGGGTCCGACGACCAGCGATGGGAAAATCAATACCCGTATGCGTTTCTGGACGGCGGACGTTCCGTTTCTGAATGCAAAATCGACGGTGACCGATCAGGTACGGATGAAAGATTTGATGCTTACAAAATTCAGCGAAAAGGCGGAAAACGGCAGCGACGTAACGAACAAGCAAATTCTCTACGATCCAGCCTCGAAAACGTTGACCTATTCGGACGACAAAACTTCGAGCGAAGTCCAGAAGAATATCGAGCCATTCGACGATGCGCTCACATTGCTCTTTGCAATGCGCTCCTGGAGCGGGGCCGTCGGCCATAAATATGTCTTCGAAATGCGGACGAAAGATGGCCCCAAACCGACGACAATTACTTTTACGGATCAAATTTCGAACGAACAAGTTGCCGCTTTAGACGATAAAGAGGTGCGCACACGCGTTCTGTTAGGCAATGCCGATATGGGTTCGAGCGCTCCATTGGGTGCAAGCGGCGATTTCACGGCATATGTTTCGGACGATAATGCCGCCGTACCCGTCCGTATCGATATGAAAATTGCCGTGGGCTCGATCTCACTCACACTCGATAAAATTAAACGACACGACTGGACGGCCGCGAAATAATACACCGACTGAAACCGGGAGTTATTAAAATCCCGGTTTGGACGAGTGAATTATTCTGGTGAAACTTTGGTAACTATGGAGTAATAGTCGCGTTCTTTATATATACGCGAGCATCCACTTCCGGTGGGCTTACTTCCTTGTTACATGCAGTTCCGCCTCCCAAATTGGTTGGTCCATCGGCATGAGCGATCATGCAAGCATGAGCGATCATGCGTCTTCGCTATTTTTTCTGCGGTCCTTACGTGTATCGCTGGCGGTGCGCTTGCTCCTGAATTTTCCTATGCCACACTAACGACCGGCAACAAGTTCGTAACAGCTAAAGTCGAAGATGGCTCAGGCGTGCTGACAATCGTTACCACGAACGGTGGATATTATGGCAATGAAAATCTGCTGACCTTTCGTCAAACATCATATCTAACCGTACGCCTTCAAGGTCAGTATTGGACCAATAACGATCAGATCGCTAATAATCCGGCTGCTAATTGGAATTCCACAAATCCTCAATATGGTGGAATGCTTTCCAACGGGACGGCAACACGCACTGGCGATACGATCCAAACGGTCTGGAAAGTCCCCACTGGTGAAATAATCCAGGACGTTTATCCGGTCGAGTACGATTACAGCGGACAAATTGTGATGCGATGGAAGTATCACTGCCTGGTCTACAATGTGATCGGCGCACAAATGCAGTATTTGCTCGACACCTATGTGGCTGGCAATGATGAAGCCCGCATCCTCACTCGTTACGGTTACCGCAACCAGTGGACGCTCTACAATGCCGGCGGCAATATCACTTACGATCCGATTCCCACTTTTTTTCAGGCGTTTCAGCATGATCTCAGCGCGCAGTATAATTATAATCCCGGCGTCGTAAGCCAAGGAACATTCATCGACCAGACATTGAGACTAATGAAACCCGACGCCGTACTCGTCGGCGATTGGACATTGCTCAGTTACCAACTCTGGGGATGGCCCTACTCCATTCCTTCGGGTGCCTATGGGGATAGCGCGATCTTAATGGAGTTCGATCCTGAATATGCGACAGCCGGGCAGACTGTCGAGATCGGCAGCACCGCCTATGGCACCGGCGAATTCGAGACCTGCACCGGCGATTTGTACGCGCTTATTTTCCGGCCACGAACGATAAAGGCCGATGCTACCGGTACGGCGTACTCGCCGAACCCGTTCACGGTCGATATGTATCTGTTCAATACGAATCTTTACACGCAGGCAGACTATACGAAGGCAACGCTGACCGTCGGCAAACACCTGACGATCCTCGATTCCGGCGCAACGAATAATAACACAACGCAGACTCAATGGGCAACGCCACGGACCGATGGAGTAGGGAGCGTGAGCGTGTGCGAGTGGCATGTCTATGCCGAGAAGACCTGCGATCTGGATACATCGTCGTTGCAATTTTTGGCATCGTGTAATTTGGCGGACACTGCATTCAATGCGCCGTGTATTTTACCTGTGGTACTTCCATGTCTCGATAAGGACACGTTGCCGCCGCTCAGTTATCCCATCGTAACCAATGGATTTGTCAAGCAAATTTCATTCGACGATAACCGACCTAAAGATCGGGGAGTGGATACGGTCGCTACGTTTGGATTCAATCCGCAATATTTCCGCGTAACGGTCGATCCCTTCGTGCAATGCACGCACGATAAAGTCTGGGTCACGATTACGCAGCTCGATTCCACCGTCGGCGGCTGCGTGACGGTCCGAGTGACCGACTGCGCGGGTAATGCAACGACCGAAGAAGTCTGCTTCCCGAAATATCCGCTGCATCCCGATACCATTCCGCCTCATATCGACTTGCTCCGTTCGGAGATTACCTACGATGGTTCGCAGTGCAATATGAAGTACGATTCGCTTATCGCCGTGGACGATACAACGTACGATTTGGGACTGAAGACGATCGGTATAACGCCCAATACCACTCCGGTTAATATGGCGCTCAATGTGCAGTCATTCCCACCGGGCTCCGCCAGCCAGGGATTTACCGTCACCGTGCTCGACTCGATGATCGATGGCTCGATTTCCATTCGAGCGACTGACCGGGCTGGAAATTTCACCGACTATTCACTCCATTACTGCACGTTCCCGGACACCAACCCACCGCGCATGACGGTCGTCCAGACTGGGCCATACCAATGGTCCGTCTATGTGGAAGATATCAAACCGTATGACCGCCATATCGATACGATTAGTGTATATAATCGCCAGAATGTCCAGCTTATCAGGAATAATGCGGTCTTCGAACCGACACGAATGCTGACGCGAGACCTACCTTCGTTTGCATTCGAAATAGAAGTCATCGATACTACGCAGAATGCATCGTTCTGCGTGCGCGCGAAAGATTTAGCCGATTCGACTTCGGCCAATCTGAATTCCGCCCATTGGTGGACTTCGGACACCTGCCTTAGCTTCAAACCCGGCGAAGATGTTTGGGCGCCGAATATACAGCTCGATCCATCCCCACTGCTGGGGCGCACGAGCGATACCCTGCGAGTGAATGATATTCATTATCTCAGTCCGACTTTTAAAATTGGCTGGGATAAAGGCATCGATAAAATTTGGTTTAGTCCCGTCGATGGGTATCTGGTCGATGGATATAATGTAACGGACACTATCTTCGAGAACTGCGCGATGACGACCCCGCCAGTCCTTATCCGCGTCGCCGATTCGACCGCGATCAAGACGATCTCGACGATCTGCATTCACACGATGGACTGTGCGGGTAACGAATCCGACACCTGCATTTATTATCCGATTAAACCAGACACACTCGCACCCTTTATTTACGGTCAGCAGCCGTCAAAGACACAGATCGACCTCATGACCACCGATTCGAATTTATATGATCGCGGGTTGCATCATATCGTCCTCGAAAATTCGGTGAATTTCTCGGGCTTCGAAAAATTTGTGAATGGCGACCGTCTTCTTCTGGCCCAGCTCATGACGGTTAATCCTGATCAATCGGCCGTCGGGCATTTGAGTGCGACCGACCTCTGGGGTTTTGCTTTTGGCGATACCGTCCAGCATACCACCGGCATCGATGTCGCGCTTTGGGTACAGGACCTCGCCATGCAGGTCCATTCGCTCGCGACGCAAAATGCGGATTTTACCGTACCCGTTACGTTTGTGCCGAACGATACTTTCGCGCTCGCTTCAAAAAATATTACGAAATTTTCGTACAGCTTCGATCTCGTTGGCAGTGCCGACTTCCAGTATATCGGCATCAATACAACCGGCACAGCTTCGAGCGGATGGAATGTTAACGGCTTCGAGGCCGGTAACCGCGTGACTGTCACCGGAGTATCCACGAATGGCGCGCCGCTCGTGAGGCAGGACTTGCCGCTCGTCAATATTATTCTGCACGCGGGGCCCGACCAGAGCACGCACTCTGTCACGCTGGTGCCGGCGATTGCGAATAATGAGTCGGTCGTCTATAATGACGATAAGACCGTGCAGATTACCGAAGGGTCGCACGCCACTGCAATTTTACCGGCGCCCACCGGGTCGATCTCCGGTGCGACTGTAATTATTCAGGGATCGTGTACGCCAATCGCCGAAACAGGCGGCAGCTTGCCAACAGTCGCGGACCTTAATAATGCAAGCCCGAATCCATTCCATGGCACGACCGAGCTTTCTTATACGGTCCCCTCGACGGCCTTCACAAAACTCATTATTTACAATGCGCTGGGTGAAGAAGTAGCGCGATTGGTAAACTCCGAAATGGCGCAAGGTTACTATTCGGTTGTCTTCAATGCAGCGGGGTTACCAGACGGTACTTACTTTGCACGGTTCGAATGCGCCGGACAAATAGTGACGCGAAGGCTGACGTTACAAAACGCGCAGTAGGAGCACTGCGGAATTATGAAGTATGAAACTGATCCATTTCATACTTCATATTTGCTTTTATAAGCCTCGAATATCATTGATGACCATAAAGACCATCAGAAAGAGCAGAAGGGCAATGCCGACTTTTTGAAATCCGAGTTTGAACCGTTGTGATAGTTCGTGCCCGATCGCCGCTTCGATGAGAATGATGAGGAGATGTCCGCCATCGAGCGCGGGAATCGGTAATATATTGATTAGCGCCAGTGACATCGAGAGCAGCGCCATAAACACGGCAAACGTCGCAAACCCGCTCGCCGCACTTTGCGAAGCCATCTGCGCGATCTTCACCGGTCCGCCAAGCGCCTTACTCACCGGAGTTTTTCCCGCGATGACCATCCCGAGCATTCGAAACGTAAGCACGACGCTCGATGTGAGATCGTGCCAACCGGCGCCGAGCGCTTGCGGGATATTATATTTAATTTGAGTAGTCGGACCGGAATATTCCGTCGGGCTTAACTCGACGCCGATCTTGCCCGTCGCGTCCGGCGTGACGGTCCCGCGCATTTCTTTGCCGCTTCGAATCCATTCGATTGCAATCGGCTTGCTTGCGTTTGCACTGACATGATCGATCAGGGAAATCGCACTGACGATCGAATCCTCATTGATATGTGTGATAACATCGCTGGCTTTGAGACCAGCGTTATCAGCCGGACTTACTGCCAGGACGGAATTTATTTTAGGCGGCCCAAATCCATTAGGCGAAAGTCCAAACGCTTTTTCAAGATCATCCGGCGAACTCACGTTTGCCGTTCGATAGATAACTGAAAATGGTTGGCCATTGCGCTCGAACGTCATGGAAACATCACGACCGACATTTTCGAGCATCGCATGATCGATCGTTTCCCAATTAGTGACCGGCTTATTTTCGATGGCAACGATCTTATCGCCGGGAATGACGCCGAGCTGATGCGAGAGGGAAGTGCTCTCGACGTATCCGACTGTGGTCGTGGTATGGAGCTTTTCACCGATGGCATAATCGTGCGCAGAAAAAATAAAC
>DASZLH010000200.1:0-10053 GCA_035552495.1 Kapaibacterium sp. (SeqCode)
TCTCGACCAAACAAATCATAAAAACATCTGGGTCGTAACACATGATAGCGACCGTTATGGTATTGATACTCGAAGTCGTCTTTTACGATTTCCCGCGGTGCAGAGTGGTGTTGCAATGGCTCAATCTATTCCTACAACTTCTCTACAAGCGTGGGTTGACCTTGAAGGGAAAATGAATCTTAATTATACGACAAATCAAGGCGGCCCTGTTCGTGTGTGGATTTTCGATGTTCTTGGCCGGCCTATTAAGGAGGCTTTTTTTGAACCTCAAGATGTCAGCGAACATCACGTAAAAATTGAATTGCCCGCAGACCTCCCGAATGGCGATTATTTTGTTGAGGCATTAGGTGCGGTAAGAGGTAGCGCAACTTTCCATATTCTTCACTGATAATCCTATTCCGCTGTATTGGGTGGGTACTCTAATTATTTGTGCTTCAATGCTGTTTAGCCCAATGTGAGAATTTCCCATATCGGTATAGCCGTAAAGGACCTGGCCGCCTCCGAGAAGCTTTTTGCGAAGCTGCTCGGAGAGGACCATATCCATCATGAAGAAGTCGCGGACCAGAAAGTCCGCATTGCGTCGTTTCAACTTGGAGACAGTCTCATCGAGCTTACGGAGCCGAGTGATCCCAATTCTTCGGTCGCTAAATTTATCGAGAAGCGCGGCGAGGGTGTGCATCACATTGCGCTCGAAGTGGACGATGTAAATAAAGAATTGTCACGGCTGAAAGGCGAAGGATTTCAACTTATCGACGAACGCTCTCGCCTCGGTTCGCATGGAATGCAGATCGCCTTTCTTCATCCGAAATCGACGAATGGAGTGTTGATAGAGCTTTGTTCTCATGCACCGTCGGCGATGAGTCCCCTCCTTGAAAAGGAGGGGGAGTAATGGTATCGTCGGGAAATTCCGTGCCGATGGACGATCTTCACTCGCCGGCCAACCCGGATGAATTCGATTTCGTCCCGTTTCACGACGATGAACTCGAACAGGAAGAGGATGCGATCGAGATTGCAACGACGGGCGCGCACATTCACCTTCCGGTCACGGTTGACGATTTGACGCTCGAAGAAAAGCTCGAATCGCTGCCGAAAGACCCCGGTGTGTATCAGTTCAAGAACGGCGCGGGACGTGTGATTTATGTTGGCAAGGCGAAAGTCCTGCGCAATCGCGTTCGCTCCTACTTTCAGAATTACCGTCGCGGCGTTGGCGATGCCAAGCTGCGCGCGCTGGTTTCGAAAATCGCCGACGTGGAAGTGATCCTCACCGATAGCGATGTCGAGGCGCTCATTCTCGAAAACACGCTGATAAAAAAACTCAAGCCGCGCTATAACGTCAATCTCAAAGACGATAAGACGTATCCGTATGTCGTGGTGACGAACGAGCCATATCCGCGTGTGTTCGCTACGCGCAGGAAAATTCGCGATGGTTCGAAATATTACGGTCCCTATACGGAAGCCGGTTATCTCCGTTATTTACTGAAGACGCTGCGTGATATTTTTCCGATCCGAACCTGCGATTATTATATCGACGAACAGCTTATCCTTCGCGGCAAGGTAAAAATTTGTCTCGAATATCACATCAAGCGCTGCGAAGGGCCGTGCGAGGGACTGGTAACGCAGGAGCACTATCAGTCAATGATAGCGAAAGTACGAAAGCTGCTTTCGGGCCGCACGCGGGATGTCGAGCACGCGCTCAAAGCCGATATGCAGCGGCTTTCGGAATCGATGCGGTTCGAAGAGGCCGCGAAAGTGCGCGATCAGCTACGTGTCCTCGAAGACTATGCGAGCAAGCAGAAAGTGGTGACCGAAGAAGATATCGACCGTGATATTTTCGCGCTCGCGCATGAGGATGACGACGCCTGCGGGATCGTGTTCAAGGTACGCGATGGCAAGGTGATTGGCAAGCAGCATTTCTTTTTTTCGAACATCGAAGGCAAGCCGGACGCCGAAATTCTTTCGGCGCTCCTCGAACAATATTACTCGGTCACGGAATATATCCCGGAGGAAATTTTACTTCCGCTCGAACTCGAAGACGAAGACACCCTGCAAGCGTGGCTCGCGCGGAGAGTGCGCGAGCTCGATGCAGACGAAGAGGCGGGCGCAATGAAACCACCGAAGATCGTAGTCCCAAAGATCGGCGAGAAGGCGAAACTGATGGAGATGGTCCGCACGAACGCGAAGTTTTTGCTCGGCGAGATCAAGCTGCAGAAGCTGAAGGAGCAGGACCATATTCCGCATGTGCTAAAAGCGCTCGAACGCGATTTGCACTTATCCAAACCGCCGCGCCGCATCGAGTGCTTCGATAATTCGCATTTGCAGGGGAGCGAGTATGTAAGCTCCATGGTCGTCTTTGCCGATGGCAAAGCGAAAAAATCCGATTTCCGGAAATATAAAATTCGAACCGTCGAGGGCAACGATGATTTTGCCG
This sequence comes from Kapaibacterium sp. (SeqCode), assembly GCA_035552495.1. GTDB lineage: Bacteria > Bacteroidota > Ignavibacteria > Palsa-1295 > Palsa-1295 > PALSA-1295. The sequence goes on from DASZLH010000200.1 coordinate 2,429, forward strand.
CGATGCGCGAAGTCGTTCGCCGCCGATACACGCGCGCACTTGCCGAGAAAACCGATTTGCCCGATCTCATTATTATCGACGGCGGGAAAGGCCAGCTATCGAGCGCGTATGAGGTAATGTCCGAGCTCGATCTGAAATCTATTCCGATGATCGGACTTGCCAAGCGGCTCGAAGAAGTATTTGTAATCGGTTCACTCGACGCATTGGTACTTCCACGTTCCTCGAGCAGTTTGCGGCTATTGCAACAGGTGCGCGACGAAGCACACCGTTTCGCGATTACATTCCACCGGCAACTCCGCGACAAGCGAACGTTCCAAACCGAGCTGACGGAAATTCCAGGCGTCGGAAAAAAGACTGCGATCAAACTACTCGAACGATTCGGCTCGGTGGAAGGAGTCCGCGCGGCAAGCGAGCCAGAATTGGTTAGCGCAGTCGGACTCAAAGCGATGAAGGTCATCGTACATTACTTTAAGGATAAGGAACTCGTCGAATCGGCAGAGGTTGGAGTGGACACCACTTCGGAAGATATAGAGGTGATCGAGTGAGCGATCTCACCCCCGATCCTCACTTCATTCTGGGAGAGGGGACTATTCTGGGCATCGAATCTTCCTGCGATGAAACAAGCGCGGCCATCCTGCGCAATGGCGAACTGGCATCGGTCGTTGTTTCGTCGCAATTTTTTCATCAGAAATTTGGCGGAGTCGTTCCGGAGCTTGCATCTCGCGCGCATGTCAAGAGTATACTTCCGATCGTGCGAGAAGCCATGCTCCAGGCTGCGATAGAAATTTCCGACATCACATCGGTTGCCGTTACGTATGCGCCGGGTCTCATGGGGTCGCTGCTCGTCGGGCTAAATTTTGCGAAAGGTCTCGCGCTGGGGCTTTCGATTCCGCTTATCGGAGTGCATCATATCGAGGCGCATATTTTTAGCTCGCTGCTCGAAGAAGAAAAGCCATCGCTGCCTTTTATCGCGCTGGTCGTTTCGGGCGGGCATACGTTGCTCTTATGTGTGCGGGATGTCGGCAGCTATGAATTATTGGGCGTGACACTCGACGATGCCGCCGGAGAAGCATTCGATAAAGTGGGAAAAATGCTGGGTCTGGAATATCCTGCCGGTCCGGAGATCGACAAACTGGCCAAATCGGGTAATCCCGATTTCGTGCGATTCCCACGGGCGATGATAAACGAAGCGAACTACGATTTTAGCTTTAGCGGCATTAAAACATCGGTGCTCTATTGGCTGAAAAGGCATGGAGAAATTTCGGATGAAGTAAAGCATGATATAGCAGCGTCGTTTCAGCGCGCGATGGTCGATGTATTGGTTACCAAAGCGATCCGCGCGGCGGAGGAGCGCGGAATATCCGACATCGTGTGTGTCGGTGGCGTGAGCGCGAACTCCGAACTTCGCGAACGTTTCCGGACCGAGTGCGGTAATCGCTCTATGCGCTTCTTCACTCCACGCCCATTATTCTCGACCGATAATGCCGCGATGATCGCCATGCTCGGTGCAATGAAACTCGAACGAGGGCAAACATCCGATTTTTCTCTGACCGCACTTCCGCGCGTTCCACTCGCTCATAGAATATAACGATACATCTCCAGCACCCATGCGCCAGGCCAGTCTTATCGGTCATGTTGTCGAAGCCTATACCACGTTTTGGGAAAATCCAAATATTCCGGCCGATTCCATTATTCGCGATTTCTTTTTCAAACGAAAATATTTGGGTTCGACCGACCGCCGGTTCATTGCCGATGCTTACTTCACGACCATTAAACATTACCGAAGGCTCGAAGCAATTGTTCGCGATGCATTTGGAACAGGAAGTGCCGAGGATGTGCCGTATCTCCGCCCACTCGAAATGGCGATTGCGTATTGTATGGTCTTCCTGGAAACTCCCGTCGATGAAATGATGCGGTTGTGGAAGGAGATCGAACCGGCATCCCCCCACGAATCCGAAGCACTTCGGCGCATGTCCGATCGCGGACGCGAGATCGAACGGCTTGCTGCTCTGCCGCCCGATGAACGCCTTGCGATCGCCTATTCTTTTCCCGACTGGTTTGTCGAGCGCGTGAGAATCGAATACGGCGATCGGGAAGTGGAAGCGATGCTCGCCGCGATGAACGACGAAGCGCCGACATCGCTCCGCGCGAATACCATACGTACCGACCGCGAATCGCTTCGTAAAGAATTGATTGCGGAAGGATGCGAAACCGCTATTTCGAAAATCGCGGAGACGGCGCTCATTCTTCCAAAGCGAATGAATATTTTCGGTATGGAAGCATTCCAACGCGGTGATTTTGAAATTCAGGACGAGGCAAGCCAGCTTGTCGCGCCATTCGCTGAAATTTCGGACGAGCCGATCCGCGTGCTCGATGCCTGCGCCGGAGCGGGCGGCAAGACGCTCCACCTCGCCGCTATTATGGATAACCGCGGCGAAATTTATGCGACCGACCGCGACGGGCGTAAACTTCTCGAATTAAAAAAACGCCGCCGCCGCAGCGGCGCGCAGAATATTCGGATCGTGCTTCCGGAAGAACGCTCGAAGCGTCTCGGAAAAGATAAGCATGAATGGTTCGATCTCGTTGTGCTCGACGTCCCGTGTACCGGCACCGGGACGTTGCGACGAAATCCTGGCATCAAATGGATTCTCACCGAAGAAATGCTCGCCAGCCTTTTGGAAGTGCAACGAGGGATTTTAGAAGAGAATGTTAAGTATGTAAAACGGGGCGGAACACTACTCTATGCGACATGCTCGGTCCTGAAAGAAGAAGCGGAAGACCAGATTGCCGGTTTTCTGGAATCTCATCCTGAGTTCAACCTCGAAGCGATGCTGCGCACTCGTCCCGATAAAGAAGGGTGCGATGGATTTTTTGCAGCGCGATTGAGAAAAAATAACGCAGAATGAAGACTATCCTAAACATTAGGGAAAATAAAGCTGCGCTTTTCTTTCCCTTCCTTTTCTTTTTCATGTCGCTCTCTTCGTGTTCGAGCACTTACACGCATTGGCAGGTTTCGCGCGAGGGATTACAGCCTTCCCGTGACGCGACTATCGAGAGGATTTATTTAGTCGATAGTTCTATTATTGAATTCGATGATGCTCACGGATGGTATGATGCCGAACGAGCGTATATCGAGGGCGTGACCAGCGGAGGTATGCGCGATACTATTTCCTTATCGAAAGTCCAAAGCGTGGACATCGAGCAGGAGCGCACGAATAATACGGGAATTACAATTGCAGGCATCACGCTGTTTCTCTTAGCTCTTGGTGCAGTGGTGCTATTTGCAGCATTTGGTGGCTACTCCACAGTTTCTCGAGGCTGTGTCGTCCTTATTCAGTTTGCGATTTTGAGCGCGGCGACGATGGCCGCAATAGTGCTAATTGTTCTCTATAGGTAAGTCTGCCGAATGGTGGCCGACCACAAACTCTGGAACTTCCATATAGGTGCTCGTTTGTTTACCTATAAACTAAATGGAGTCAGAATAACATCGAGAGTGATTCTCGGAATTTTTAAAAGCAATCTGATAAAATGGAGAGAGAATTATGAATAAAAAAAGGAAAACAGCGAATATGAAGCGATAAGGGGAATGATTATGAATATGAAAAGAACAAACACAAAAAATTGAGTCGCAAAGATTACCCAGGGTTCCGCTCCGCTTCACCCTGGGGGAGGGTAGTATCCCCGAACCCTCATTCCCAATTGCTCGTTACGTAGAGAACCGGCATATTTTAGTTTCTTTCGCATGAGCTTTCCTATCCAACTGACTGTACTTCGGATCGTCCTCGTGCCGGTCTTTTTCATTTTGTTCGCGGTGCTTACGCCGCCCGAAACCGGTTGGGCCGTCGTCGTTTTTGTTGTGGCCGCTGCAAGCGATTGGTGGGATGGCTACATTGCGCGCGCCATGAAAATGACGACCGCGCTCGGCGCGTTTCTCGATCCGCTCGCCGATAAACTTTTGACAGGTTCTGCCTTTATTGCTTTTGCGATGCGTGGATATATTCCGTGGTGGATGGCAGTGCTCATTATCAGCCGCGATATTTATCTCACGCTGTTCCGCATGGCCTCCGATGGATCGGGACTCTCTCTCAAGACCAGCTATTTCGCCAAAGTAAAGACCTTTGTGCAAATGACATTCATCGCGTTTCTGCTCGCCGCGCTCGTCGCACAACAGGGGACGCTCGGAATCGCGCTCGTGCATGTCTCCTCCTACGTGCTGCTCCCTGATGCGCTTTATTGGTCGATGAGTTTGGTGACAATGCTGACGGTTGCTTCCGCCGTTACGTATAGTTACGATAACTGGCCGGTGCTTCGCTCGGCGGGAATGCGTTATCTTCTGCGCCGTTCTCCTAACGTGATGAAACGCGCACCCAGCGAGACCATTTAATCTAACAGTTGTGACGCCTGGACCGTCCACCGAGCCCACCCCATTCGACTGGTTTCAAAAAGCGCGGTCGCGGTTGTGGTCGAAAAAGCAGCCCAATCTTCGCGCGGTACGGCCACTCCCGCTGCTTATCGGTACTTTCTTTTACGCAGGTCTTTCGCCGTTTGCATCCGGCACCGTGGGCAGCTTGGTTGCCGCGGCCCTCTATTATTTTATTCCGGATCTTCAACATCCCCTTACGCTGCTTATCGCATGCGTTGTCGTATTGGTCGCCGGAGTTTGGTCGGGCGGTATTATCGAGCGGCAGCTTAACGTGCAGGACCCCGGCATTGTCGTGATCGACGAAGTGCTCGGGCAATGGGTTGCAATATTGTGTTATGTATTGCTCTCCGTATTAATCGGCGGCTCGGAAGAATTGAATACGGACGAAATTGTCTTAGCATTTCTTTTTTTTCGGATTTTCGATATTATTAAATTACCGCCCGCACGGTATTTCGAACGGCGCCACGGTGGGCTTGGCATTATGCTTGACGATGTCGTTGCCGGGTTATATGCTGCCATTACCCTATTTATTCTGGTAACGATTACGGCCTTTTTTCTCGCGTTGCGCGCATGAAAGCAGAAATTATTTCCATCGGCGATGAACTGCTGATCGGTCAGGTCATTAATACGAATGCTGCGTGGCTTTCGCGCGAGCTTAACGCGACGGGCATTGCGGTAGGATGTGTCACAACGGTTGGCGACGATATGAAAGTGATACTCGCGGCGTTCCGCTGTGCCTGGAAGGAAAACGATGTTGTGGTTGTGACAGGTGGGCTTGGCCCGACGCACGATGATATTTCAAAGGATGCCGTAGCAAAGTTCTTTCGAAAAAAATTAGTGCTCCATAAGCCGACGCTTCGATCGGTAGAAGAGCGGTTTCGATCCCTCGGATATGCGAAGATGCCCGAAGCAAACGTCGGTCAGGCGATGGTCCCGGAAGGCTTTACTATTCTTCCAAATGGGAAGGGCACTGCACCGGGACTGTTGTTTCGGGAGGAAGGAAAAACGTTTGTAATTCTGCCCGGTGTCCCCTACGAGATGGAATATATCATGCAGTCGGGCGTGATTCCAATTCTCCGGCGCGTCTATAAAAAAGATTTGGAAGTTATCCTTCACCGGACGATACTGACGACCGGCATCGGAGAATCGATGCTCGCTGAAAAAATTGGCGACCCGAAGGAATTTCTCGGAAGCACGACTACGCTGGCGTTTTTACCGCGATCGAGCGGTGTGCGTTTGCGAATTTCTTCTCATGGCCATTCACGCCGCATCGTGGAAAAGGAAATTGCGCGTGTGGAGAATATCATTCGCGGACGGGCTGCAAAATATATTTTTGGATTGGAAGAAGAATCGCTCGCCGGGGAAATAGTAAAACTGCTAACCGATCGAAAGAAAACACTCTCGACCGCCGAGAGCTGCACCGGCGGGCTCATCGCATCGCAGATTACAGATGTGCCAGGCGCGAGCACGGTTTTTCCTGGCAGCATTGTCGCATACGCAAACACCTTGAAGATCGCCGAGCTCGATGTCAGCGAATCGACATTGGCGCGGTTTGGCGCCGTGAGCGAAGAAGCTGCGCGCGAAATGGCCGAGGGAATCCGCAATCGTTTGAATACCGATTACGCGCTCAGTGTAACTGGCATTGCCGGTCCGGGTGGAGGGACGTCCGAAAAGCCGGTTGGTACTATCTGGATCGCACTCGCCGATCACGAGAAGCCGACGATTGCACGAAAGCTGCAACTGGCCTTCGACCGAACAGTCAACCGCGAACGCTCGGCAGCGGCTGCGCTCGAAATGCTGCGAAGACGATTGCTCGCGATCGAGTAACGAGTGGATTAATCGGTGGTGACCGCTTCCAATTCCAGCGCGTGTTCTTCTTTTCCAGCGGCTCGCTCATCGACGCGGCGAATGAGCAGAAGTCCCGCAATAAAAAAGGCGGCAAGCATGAGAATAGCGGGCCGCTGGCTTCCGAATACTTCGGACATAAGTCCAAAGACGAGCGGACCGATGACGGCGCTCGCTTTGCCGCAGAACCCATCGTAAAATCCGAAGAACTCCGCCGTATGCTCGGGCGGTGTGAGCCGTGCCATCAGCCCGCGCGAACATGCCTGGCTCGATCCGAGCGCCATGCCTGCAACGCCGCCCACAAAATAAAATGCAGTCTTCGTCGTGGTGAGATAAGCCGTCGTGACAACCGCGATCCAGATAAAGAGCGTAATCGTGATCGCAAATTTCGGTCCGCGGTGGTCGGCAATTTTTCCGAACACAAGCGATCCGGCAATCGCAATGATCTGCACCATCGCAAAAAATATTGCAAGCTCCGTCATGCCAAAGTGCAACGTGACGGTCGCATAGAGTCCGCTAAACGCATTGACCGTTAGCACGGCATCGTTATAGAGAAAAAACGCGAGCAGAAACTGCGTGATGTCCCGATACTCACGGATGTGCCGAACCGTTGCAGTCAAGCGGCCAAATCCCTGACGGACCAACGCGGCCGGATGTATTCGCGATTGTTTGCGCCCCTCCGGAACAAACAAAAAGAAAGGAAGAGCGAAAATGGTAAAGAATGCTGCCGTGACGAGGAACGTCGCCTTTGGGGCTGTTTCGAACAACGGCATGTTGATGAGCAAAATAGCAAGCGAACCCAGGTAACCACACGCAAAACCAAAACCGGACACGCGGCCATACGTCGAGGGCAAAGTGATCTCGGGTAAAAATGCATCGTAGAATACCGTGCCGCCCTCGAAGCCTGTGTTCGCGATTGTGAATAATATTGCTGCGATCAACACCATCCCCGGCTGCATAAAGTAGAGCAGAGCGGTGCAGAGGATCGTCGTCGAGGCAAATATTCCGAGATAGAGTTTTTTGTTGCGGAGAATATCGGCCATTGCGCCAAGCAGCGGCGTAAGCAGCGCTACCGTGAGCATCGAGCAGAACATTGTAATGCCCCAGTAGACATCCGCATGGCCATTCGTTACGATCACTTTATGAAAGTAGATCGGGAACACGAATGTAACCATGATACCGGAGAAGGACGTCTGGGCGAAGTCGAAGCTTCCCCAGGCCGCGATAATTTTTTTCGAGCCTCGTTGAAGTATGTTGGATTGTTCGGGACCCGGCATCACTACTTATTCCTTTTTAGCGCTTGATATTATTCGTTTTTACTGCTTGGTTCATCCGAATCGGGTTTCCATTTCGCGGT
>DASZLH010000201.1:0-7835 GCA_035552495.1 Kapaibacterium sp. (SeqCode)
CATTCGACCAGGTTTTGCTCGATACGACCTTTCACGGTCCCGGAAAAATTCAGTATCATATCACCGCATTACCGGCTTCTCTCAATAGCGCTGCGAATGATAACCAAATTACGTTTGTACCGACGGAACACGGCTATGTCGCTCTTATCAGCAGCGATCGCGCGGGCGCCGCGTCCGATGTTACAGAGACTTCCATGCAGCGATTATACGCTGCAAAATTTATTCGGACGACAGAATATGGTTCGTTAAATCCGGTGGATGCCGGCACGAGTCCGATGCCATTTGGTGCGGGGTTTTATTCAAAAGCCGATGGTTTATTTTATTTTTCCGCAAAGGCTCCGAATAACGATCCCGACGATTACGATCTGTATGTTGCGCGCCTGAATGTTCATGGAGAAGATGTCAGCATGGCAGATGTGCAGCCGATTTCTGTGCTCAATTCTCTCAATCATTTCGATAGCCAACCAACACTCAGCGCCGACGGCAAGCGCATTTATTTCGTAAGCGATCGGCCCGGAGGACATGGCGGAACAGATATTTGGTTTGCAGAACGCTCCTCCGCAGAATCGCAGAACTGGTCGGAACCAGCGCCATTGCCCGCGCCGATCAATACGGAGTGCGATGAGCTTTCTCCCTATATTTCACCAAACGATCCCACCACATTTTATTTCGCATCGAATGGCCATGCGACGGTGGGCGGTTACGATCTCTTCAAGTCTCATATTTCGAACGGAGAATTTTCCGAGCCGGAAAATCTCGGCAAACCAATCAATACGGAATATGATGAAATATTTCCGGTTGCACTGAATGACACCGCATTTTTCTGGTCATCGAATATGCCGGGCGATCAGCAGGGGCGCAATCTCTATACGATTCGACGCACTCGATTGAACCAACCGGAAGCGCATGGCCATATTGCGGAGCAGCGCCCGGAAATCCCTCACATGCAAGCGGACACGGTCGTACAAAGTCCGGTGGAGATCATCGCACACGTTACACGCGGGGCAAAAAACAGTCCGGCCGTCGGTTCCGATATTTATGTCCGAAAAGATTCGGTCGAAATATATCGTGGCATTATTCCTCCGTCGGGTGTTATGGGGTTCAAAGTCAACCGCGATGCTAATTACGATGTCGGTGCGGAAACAGAAGAAGCATTTTTCGATGTCCGGCGCGTCGACCTGCATGGATATAAAGATTCGACGTTCGATGTCTATTTACATTTGCCGGACACGCTTGTGCTCCGCATTAATTTCCCGTTCGACGATTATCAGCACCCCTATGAATACGTAATCGACGAGAACGGACAGGCTTCATCCATGACGTGGACGCAGGCGCTCGACCTGACAGCGCACTCGGCGTTACGCTCGCTGTCGAGGTTGCGAGAGCTTGTTTTGATCGGGCACACCGATTCGCTCGGCTCCGATGCGTATAATCAGCGGCTCGGATTTCGCCGAGCGACATTTGTTGCGCAAGAACTCGAAAAGCGTGGTGTGCCCTATAATATTATTCGGGTAGTATCGAAAGGACGCGAGCAGCCGGTCGCGCGGCGCCCCGGGGAGTCCGACGAATTATTCCGGTTACGTTCGCGGCGTGTGGAGTTTATTAAAGTATTCCAATGAGTCTTCAAAACCGTTTTTTCTTCGCTTCGTTATTTGACGGAGCGTTCTTGATCGGAGCGTTTGCATCGCTGTCGATGCTGCTTTCCGGCTGCGCGATCACACGCACCGAGACCGATTACTATACGATCACCGATCGCGACACGACGTTTCACGAGACCGTTCGGAATGTCCCCGGATCGACGGGAGATAATGGTGTAGTATTCCCTTCATCGAAAGTTACGGAAGCCGACCGGACGACACTATCTCATGACTCTACCTACGATCGCAAGTATCCGAATTTCCTCCGTGCCGGCGGCATTGAAACGGCGGGATTTATTGGTTCGTCCTCGTTGAACGGGTTGGGCACCGGGCTGTTCGGGATTTACGACATGTTCACCGCCGGTCAGTTTACCGGCAATGGTACGTTTTGGCACCCGCTCGATCCGACACAGCCATCTACCACGACGAATCATCTCTTCAAAGGCGAGCTTATTCGTCTTGCGCCATTCGAATACCGCTTGCGATGGTTCAACGATGCTCCGAACTGGACGGTTGGCTGGAGCGCCTTCGAACTTCTCGCAGCGGATGAAAACCGAAATAATTGGCTCACGAGTGTGGGCCTCAATGCTTATCTTCGCCGCCGGTTTTTTATCCGCGACCGCATTCCATACATAATTTTTGCCCCGTTTCTCGGTGCGAGCGCGTATCCATCCGCGTATGTAAATCTTGGCGCCGAGTTGCAACTGGGGTCGCTTGCAGGTCTCAATCTTCGAGCGTATGCCGGACTGGCGAGCGGTTTTACCTGGGGAAGCGGTGTTCCTTCGACCACGTTCCCATACTTGGGTCTCGGCGTTAGCGTGCTCGACTTTACTAACCGCGTCGAAGAGACAGAGCGTGAATGGAAATACTATGTGCATTCCGGTATCAATATCAATATCTTCGAAGGATCGCTATTTAAAATTACCCAAAATTATCTTGGAGTTTGGAGCGATTCGACGATACCATTTCAGGGGGCGCAAATTAAAATCGGGAGTGTGGAAATTCCGTTGCCTTTTGCCAACTATCATTTTTGGGCAGGAACATCGCTGCTCAATTGGATGCCGCTCGGCTTTGCGCAGCAAGGCTTTGGCATACTGCCTGTCCGCGTCGGATATCGGCAATATATTATTGCGGAAGACCTGATGCTCGAGCCATTTTTCGAATACAATTATTATCCATCGAGTTTTATCAATGCCGGAGCGCGACTGAAGCTCGATACCTATACCGGCGAGAATATCGGTATAACACTGGGATATGCATCGGGCAACCCGGGAAATTTTGCTCCACAAGCATTCAACACGGCGGGAGCTTCCAGCCTGCTTAATTTTAGTACTGCGTATCTCGGTGTTACTGTTTATCTTGGGGATTGGAATTGGTCGCCGGAGAAAATTCGCGCGTTGCGAGCCAGCGAGGAGTGAGAAAATTATTGCGATGAAGAAAGACATTATTATTCTATCGACGATTGCGGTTGCACTCCTTGCGGGCTGCAATCCCTATCAATTTAACATGGGTGACCCCCATGAGGTCCGGTGCCAGGTGCTGACTTCGCTTTCGAGTGTCGATCAAGGATACAACCGCGCGATGCTGCACAATACCGGTGCGATCGACATGAATTATTTCGGTGCCACGCAATATCTCGTCACGATGGAGATGAAACTTATACGAGGCGATGGCTTCCGTATCATGCTGCGCCCGGTCGTCGAGCAGCGCGATGTAAGAGATTCCGGCATTGTGCTGACGGTCACACATTCGGGCGTATGGCTCGACTCGGCTAGCCACATTTTTCTCACGAGACGAGATGTGAAGTTGGAGCCTAATACACAGATGCCTGTTTCCTTGCTTTCCGATGACAACTATGTCCAGATCGTGCTTGGCTGCGATACGGTCTATAAAGGCTGGTCGAAAAAAATGGAATCGGATGACATCGTTATTCAAGCACTCCCCAATAGCGATGTGCAGATCCTCTCGCCCGATTGGGCTGGATTGCCGGACCGGTAGACACGGGCCCTCGAATTTATGAGTTCAGGACAATATAACGCGGAGCACCCGGAGCTTCGTGATCGATCGCGGAGGCAATGTCCATCTTATCTTTAGCGAATCGGCTGAGCACGCCGATGCCACCATCTTCCAGCGGAACCACGACAAGGACAAACCAGCCATCGTACCCCAGCCCGACATATCTCACAAGGGCATCGGCGAGCAGCCTCGTTTCCATGACCATGCTATAGAGCTGCTCGATTTCGGTGCCTTCGTATTCGCGCTCGAAGTAGAGCGATTTCCCGATGATCTCATCCCGCTTGACATCCGACCGCTTGAGGAATACTTCGTTCACGTGAGTGATAATGAGACGCCGATTGCAGATCGTATACGCGGTCTGCTTGAATAAATCACTGACGGATGGATCGTGTTTCATGATGCTCTGAATGAGCGAGAGAAGATCGTCGCGCTCCGCTTTATTGGAAAGCCTGTAGAGTGTAGCGAGCGCGTCCTCGACCAATTGCGCTCTTGCAGAGGGCGCAAGCACGAGCACATCTTCGCGCGCAGCGACGTGAGAAAAATGGAGCAGCTCGCTCCGTTTAATAGTCTCGGATGGCACAGTAATATCGGAGAGCGAAGAACGAATTATGAACACCTGACAACGGTTATGGAAAGCCGGTAGTGCCGGTCGTTTTCAAAATTAGCCTGCGACGGATTCAAAGAATGCAGGCTATTTATAAATGATAATTGGGTGCTTCCTTTGTGATTGCGACATCATGTGGATGCGATTCCCGAAGTGCAGCACCGGTAATGCGAATGAACTGGCCTCGCTCCTGTAAGTCCGGTATCGTTGCCGAACCGGTATAGCCCATGGCGGAACGAAGGCCACCGATCATTTGATAAACGGTCTCCGAAAGTGCTCCACGAAACGGAACTCGTCCCTCGATGCCTTCCGGCACCATTTTTTGAAGTCCCTCTTCTGCGTCCTGGAAATAGCGGTCAGCGGAGCCTTGCGCCATTGCTGAAAGCGATCCCATGCCACGATAGGTTTTATAGGTGCGACCTTCGAGGAAGACTTTTTCACCCGGAGATTCTTCCAGTCCTGCAAAAAGACTTCCGATCATAACGGTCGAAGCTCCGGCGGCAATCGCTTTGGGAATATCGCCAGTCTGTTTGATACCGCCATCTGCAATAACGGGAATGCCATGTTTGGCAGCAGCTCGAACGGCCTCCATAATCGCGGTAAGCTGTGGAACGCCGACTCCTGCGACGATGCGCGTCGTGCAGATCGAACCAGGGCCAACGCCGACTTTCACAGCATCCGCGCCGGCTGCGATCAGTGCCTCGGCTCCGGAATAGGTCGCGACATTTCCCGCTATGACATCGATCGTCGAAAAATTACGGCTGATCTCACGGACCATATCGAGCACGCCCTGCGAGTGACCATGCGCCGTATCGACGATCACCACATCGACCAGTGCGTCCACAAGCGCCTGCACCCGCTGGAGCGTATTGCCGCCGACACCGACCGCAGCTCCGCATACCAGGCGTCCCGCATTATCTTTGGCAGCGTTCGGGTAGCGGCGTTTTTTCTGAATGTCTTTGAATGTAATAAGCCCCTGCAACTTGCCGTGTTTATCGACGACCGGTAATTTCTCGATCTTATTCGTCTGCAGAATAGCCTCGGCTTCCTCGAGCGTCGTACCCATCGGGGCCGTCACGAGGTTTTCCTTCGTCATGATCTCCGAGACCGGCTGATCGAGATGAGATTCGAAGCGGATATCGCGATCGGTAATTATGCCGACGAGCGTCCTATCTTTATCGACAATCGGAATACCCGATATATGATATTTCTTCATCTGGAATAGCGCATCGCGAAGCGACCGCTCCGGCGTCAGCGTAATCGGCGAAAGGATCATCCCGCTTTCCGAACGCTTGACTATATCGACTTCCTCGGCTTGACGGTCGATCGACATATTCTTATGAATGATACCGATGCCGCCTTCCCGTGCCAGCGAGATCGCCATCGCCGATTCCGTTACCGTGTCCATCGCGCTTGAAACAAGCGGAATCGAAAGCCGAATCCGTTTCGTCAACCAGGTCGAGGTATCGACATTGCGCGGAAGGACCGTGCTGGGGCCCGGCACGAGCAGTACATCGTCATACGTAATGCCCTCGGTAGCAAGCAGTTTCTCGATCGGCTTCGATGCTCGCCGCGATTTATTCATAGAACCATTCAAAGAGGAAGTTGAACCATTTGTAGCCAAATCAGGACCATTCATAGTAGATGAAACACCGGTAGGTTCCGAACGCTTTTTTGAATGGGATGGGCCAGGTAATGTTTTGGACCCGCGAGAGGAAGGCTTCGAAGAACGCGTCTTCGGACGACTGGAGGACCGCTGTATGTTGGCCATGGAAAAACTTGATTAGTTTTTCATGCAAATATAACTCTAAAACGACTACGACGTCTGAAAAGAGGGGAGATTGCAAATGGTTCGTTAATTGACTTTAGTATGCTTCATACTTAAGCTCATGAAACCCAAATGCCAAAGGAACTTGATGTTGGTGTTGGCCCGAAATTCATGAAGCGGTCAGGCTTCCGCATAAAGCATTTTCTCTCTGACTTCAGGACAAATAAACTTGATGTTGGTGTTCGGAACTTATTCATGAACCGACGTTCCCCTTCCATAAACGGACCATCATCCTGAGCATAGCCGGACATAGCGAAGCTGAGTTTCTCCCCCTCCTTGCGAAGGAGGGGGCGGGGGTGGTGATTAATGATAACACAAAAATAAAGGATTTGGACATTTCACAACATACAACACCAAAATAGCAAATTAAGTTCCGCAAAAATCAATATTTTTATATTTATTTATCCACAATGGAGTTAAGTCCTTGCCGTACAACAAGTTACAAGATCGCGCAGCCTGAAAATTGCCATGTCATTCCCGCGAAAGCTGGAATCCAGGTTTTGGGACACGAGTCAACTCTCTTGCCCGTGTGCCGGGAAGGGCCTCCTTCCCGGCCTGCATTCTTCGTGTGATTAGGACGAGACAAGTCCGCCGAGTGATGTTGCCACTGTAACAAATCGGGTCGGCGTGTGTTCTTTTGTTAATGATACGTCGTGTGGTGTTGGTTGTGGCGGTCGTAGCTTCGCTCGCATTCGGTGAAGCGGCGAGGGGGCAGCATTGGACGCAGCTGACAGAGCCTCAAAATCATAACCAATTCTTGTGGCAGACCCCTTATTTCTTGAATAAGGACGTCGGCTTCGCATTCATTCCAGGCATTATTGTTTCCAATACATTTCATCTCGATGGCCCCTCACATCTTCAAATGACAACGGACGGTGGGCAGAATTGGTCATCGATCTCATTCTTTGATTCTATTCACTGTGTGGTCGCGCAATTGTGCTTCGAAAGCCTCCAGCAGGGTTATGCTGCAACGTTCTCACTCGATACTACCGCGCCAAGTAAGAGCGGTATTTTCGAGACAACCGATATGGGTCAGAGTTGGCATCGTATAACCCCCGCTGGACTGGAATTTAGCGGTGTGTATGTTTCCCATGATGTTATTTTTGCTTCGAAGATTACAACCCTTGATTCGGAGATACGATCGCACGAACCATACAAGCGGATTAACGACTCTACGATACAAGTGAACAGCATCAGCGGACCCATACTTATTTCACGAGATCATGGTGTTCATTGGGATTCCATCACGCACGTCGATGGCCTCACGCTCTCATCGATGCCTCAATTTGAATGGATCTATGGAAATCGGGATAGTCTCATAGCAACTGTTTATTTTGACAACATTGTCGGTCATATCCTCACGAGCGGCAATAATGTTGGACCACCATTTAACGCTACCACGCATCTCGTGTACACTACGGACCTCGGGCAACATTGGAAGTCGGAGCTTTTGGACACCGTGTATCCTGACCCGGTGGCGGTACTTCAGATCTCTCCACATTCCTGCAACGTTGTTCGGGAGTTCGATAATGACTCCCTGGGAAACGCGGATGTGTATGCGTTTCTAAAATCCTCTTCGCCCGATTACGCGGAATGGGATACGCTGTTAACAGATGAAACCAGCGCATGGGCTGCTGGTAATTCTTGTGCCATCTACGTTCCCTATGCGGGCGGTACTGGAATTTACCAACCCGCTCGTGTTGAGCGTTCGACTGATCAAGGTCGCTCATGGCAAGGGATAACCGATTCT
>DASZLH010000202.1:0-10909 GCA_035552495.1 Kapaibacterium sp. (SeqCode)
CAATTTAAAATCGACAGTTTGAGATGTTCCTCCCATTAAATGACGAGGGATTCCATCCCATAACGCGATCAAAATTTCGCTGTGCGTTGCAAGGTACGCTCCTAATTGTGCATATTGTTGGTCTCGGGTTGGTCCGTGTACAAGAATATCTTCTCGTGAAAAATCCGGAATAAGCGGTAGCTCGAAAGAATGCTCGGCTTGAGCGAGAAGCTTTCGAAATTCTTCGACCGACGGAGCATCGAAGTCCATTTCATACAGATCTTTCGGAACGGGCATCGGGACGATCAATCTCAGACCCAGTTCGAGTGCGACGCGAGCACCAATCCGGTCTGCACCATCGGCTAGCGCAGAGAGTAGAATCAGAGAAGTAGAAGGGTATTCTGATTGTAACCCCTGCAACTCGGATCGTAAAATGTCTTCAAGACGTGGGATATCTTGCTCGCGAACATCGCGATGACCGGTAATTCCAACAATGATCGGCAACGGGCCGTGAGAAATCCCACGTCGATATTGGTTCTGTGAAACGAACCCTGTGGCGCGCGCAAGCTCCCGCCGCTCGAACTCCTTAAGTACGCTTTCCATTTCCGGAGATGTTGCAACATTTGCCGGCATTTTTCCCAACTCTCTCATAGTAATTTGCGGAGATTATCCGTTGGAACCGCGTGGCCCATTTCCGGGACGAATACTCGCCTCGCTAAAGGGTTCGATCAATTGCCGTTCGGTCAGGAATCGGAGTACCTGCCGTGTGACTTCATCCGGCGAGAATGCTTCGTGCATAATAGCCTCCACGAGTGCTTTGCACTCATCGAATTTCAACAATCGAATCCGCGCTGCGAGCGAACGAACTTGCGCGGGCGCTACCGAAATTTCCTGGATTCCCATGCCGATTAAAATCGGCGTCGCCAGTGGATAACTGCCAAGTTCGCCGCAAATACTGACAGGCGTATTATCATATTTTCCGGCTTCGATCGTGATTTGGATCAGTCGTAGCACCGCAGGATGCAGCTCCTGGTAAAGACCTGCTATCAGATCGTTACCACGATCGACCGCTAGCGTGTATTGAGTAAGGTCGTTCGAACCGACCGAAAGATAATCGACCAGGGGCGAAAATGATCGGGCCATGAGCGCTGCACTCGGCACTTCGATCATAATGCCGACAGGCATTGCTTCATCGAATTGCTCGCTCTTCGCTCGCAACTCAGTTTTGGCTTGTTCGAGAAATACCATCGCTCGCGCCAGTTCGTCCGGATTCGTCACCATCGGAAACATGAGACGAACGTTGCGCTTTTCGGACGCGCGAAGAATAGCTCGAAGTTGCGCAAGAAACAGATCGGGCTCGTCGAGCGAAATGCGGATTCCTCGCCATCCCAAAAATGGATTGTCCTCGCGATAGGAACCGCTTAATACTTTATCGCCGCCAACATCGAACGTTCGAAGCGTGATCGGCGCCGGATAAAATCGTTCGGCAAGGTCTTTATAAAGAATATTCTGCTCTTCTTCGGTCGGGAAGTCGTCGTGGAGCAATAGAAAATGTTCGGTCCGCACCAATCCGAGACCCAGTCGTTGTTCACTTCCTTTCGTTGCGAGTTTGCTAAGATGTTCCGCTTCCTGGACCGCAACTTCACTCCCAAATTCCAGGTTCATCAGAATCTTCACGCGGTGGCCATCGGTAGTGCGTACTCCGGGAAAATCCGATTCAAGTGAAGAGACTTCCGGTTCGGCTCCGCTCGCAAGGACGAAACTTTGTTCGCGTTCATAGCCACGAAGGGTTTCTTCATCGGGATTAACGATCAGTTCGCCTCGCTCTCCGTCGAGAATTAATAGATCGCCAGTTTCAACGTACTGTGCGGCCGAGTGCAGTGCGACGAGGGCTGGAAGGCCGAGTGACCGAGCGAGAATAGCGACATGACTGGTGACTCCACCGCCATCGATTGAAAACCCGAGTACGCTCGACCGTGAAAAAAGAATGGCATCGGCAGGCGTCAGCATTTCAGCGACGAGGATGGATGGAATTTCGATTTTCGAGAGCCATTTTTTGCGATCGAGTAAGTATCGAAGCAGCCGTTGCTTAATATCTTCGACATCATCGACGCGCTCCCGCATGAGCGGATTATCCGCTGTTTGTAACAAATGTTGATGGTTCGAGAACTCGGTATCGACGATAAATGCCGCGGGTTTTAGTTCATGCTTGATTCGCTCGCGGATGGTACTCAAAATAAATTCGTCCGAGACCATCATCATCTGCGCCTCGAAGATCGAGCTTGCAGGTGTACCGACTTTTTGTTCGGCGACACGGCGTACTTTCTCGATCTCGTTCCGCGCTTTTTGCACCGCCGTATCGAACCTTTCGATTTCATGCGTAATCTCTTGTGGATCCAACGGCCGGTCCTCGGCATATAGCAGTGTGCGATGGTAACGGTATGCAGGGCCAATGGCGATGCCTCGGCTCGCCGCGATGCCGCTAAACCGCAGTATCTGACGCTCCGCCTGCGTCGTTTTAACGCCGCGCACGAGTTCTTCCGATGGATGTGTGTGACGAATCACGCTATGAATTGTCTGATCCTTGATCGTATCATTTAAGTAGGTCCCTAATCTATCACCAAATTAATTTCATCTCCTCAAAATAAATGTTCAGACTTCTTCGAATCCCTTTGCAAAATACTCGGTCAACGCTTTGGATGCGTCCTGCTCATCCGGTCCTGTAAACTCGAGTTCGAGTGTTGTACCTTGCGCGGCGGCGAGCGTCATAACCCCGATGATTGACTTACCATTAATACGAAAGCCCTCTTTAATAATGAAGAACTCCGATTCAAATTTGCTCGCGAGCTTCACGATAGCGGCCGCGGGGCGAGTATGCAGCCCGGCGCGATTGACAATGGTTACCGTTGTTTGGATCACTATAGAACTCGTAACGGGTTCAAAGTAGACTAAAGTTTGCGTTACCTGTAGAAGAGTGATTACCCAGAGGTGGGTGGTTACCCAGCTCGCTCCAGTAAATAATCACTGAAAGCATCGAGGCGATCTCGCGCTTCGCCAGATGGAATCGCTTCAAGAGCAGTTTTTGCCTGAAACGTTTGATCTATTTTTGCTCTCTGTGCCGATGAAAGCACTCCTATTCGTTCGAATAACAGACGAGCTGCTCCAACGTCATCGGGGTTTGCCGTACGGTTGCGAATGCGATCGAGCAAATTCCGGTCGGTTTCTGCGAGTTGGTTATATGTCTTCATCGCAGTAACGAACAAAAATGTTCGCTTACCCTCGAGAATATCCCCCCCGATTGTCTTGCCGAGTTCGGCATGCGTTGCCGTGAGATCGAGTAGATCATCCCCGATCTGAAATGCAAGTCCCAGATGGTGAGCGAACGATCGTATCTCTTCGAGATATGTCCCACTGCCACCAAGCGTGCCGAGTACGGCTGCGAGTTCAAGTACCTTCGCAGTTTTAAGATCGATCATGGCAAGATATTCCGTCACGGAAATATTCTCGCGCGTTTCGTATTCCTTATCAAGCGCCTGGCCTTCGCAGACCATGCGGAAACCGTTCGCGAATTCAGCAATTATGTGGGGTACGAATGGCGAGTCCAGTTTCGAAAGGGATTCTTGTGCAAGCGCTATGAGCACGTCCCCCGAAAGGATCGCGACATTGGTCCCATATTGAATGTGCATAGTAGGCAATCCTCGTCGCGTTGAGGCATTGTCCATAATGTCGTCGTGGATGAGCGTAAAGGTATGCAGCAACTCTACGGCCGCGGCGGCGGGAAGCCACGAATCATCCATACTATTTATTCCCGCGGCGAATGCCGTTAGAATGGGACGAACCCGCTTGCCGCCCGCCTGAAGAATTTTCCGGACAGGTGTATAAAGACTTTCCGGTTCGCTTGGGACGAAATCTATGAGATAACGATTGATCTTCTGACGAATTTCATTCGCATCCTGCAAAAAAATCTTGGAGTTCACAATAGAAAGTATTATCGGGAGAGAAGTTGCTGTTGCTTGAGTGATGCTATATCGCGCGACCCGGTCAGGAACATCACGGCTCGCAATTGATAAAGTAACGTATCGATAATCGCAAAAAGTGCTTCTTCCCCACCATCGATAAATGCTTGAATGAGCGGACGCGCGATTGCAGAGGCATCGGCGCCTAATGCGAGTGATTTTGCAATGTCCAGTCCGTTTCGAATTCCTCCGCTCGCAATGAGTTCAAATTCGAATTCGCGCTTGAGCTCAGAAACGTCTTCAATCGCATCGACGGTCGAAATGCCCCAATCCCAGAATGGATCAAGCTCGGCTTGTGCATGTTTATCATTCCTCAATATTTCGACACCAGCCCAACTGGTGCCACCCGCACCCGCAACATCAATGGATCGAACGCCCACTTCGAGGAGTTTTTTCGCGACGGATTTTGAAATTCCGGCGCCGACTTCTTTTACGATGATTGGTAGCCCGAATGTGTTAACGCATTCCGCAATGCCATCCAACACTCCACGAAAATTGCGAGAGCCTTCGGGTTGTAGAAGCTCCTGCAATGGGTTCAGATGAATGGCAAGCGCGTTTGCCTGCACGAGATCGACGATCGTTTGGAGCTGTTCGATTTTTCGCTCTGAATGGAGTCTCGCTACTTCTGTCGCGCCAATATTCGCAAAAATGAACGCATTCGCTGCTGCTTCCCGCACAATAGAAAAACTTCGATGGTGCTGTGTGTTTTCCAATGCCTGCCGTTCACTTCCTACACCCATCGCCAACCCATACCGATCGCACGCGCTGGCGAGGGCACGATTAATCTCCGTCGCATCCGAGTACCCGCCCGTCATGCTCGAAATAATGAGGGGTGCGTCAAAGGAGCAGCCGAGGAATGTCGAAGTCGTTTCAATTTCATCGAAAGCTAATTCCGGCAGTGCATTATGGACAAAGTCGAGATCGTTCAGACCGGTACGTTTATTCCTATGTTCGACACGATCACGGACGACCAATTCGACGTGACTGGCTTTTCGACTTTCAGTAGAATGTTGCATTGCGCCAGCGATTTCGGAGAGATGCTCATTTTTTGACATAATTTTGTAAGAATCATTCATAATTGGCTGTGCAATAAGAAACTACAATAGCACATTTTTTGCATAGAAAGCCAAAGCTACTCCTTTTTTAATGAATTCAGATAGAATGAGTTCGGGAACGGCTAATTCGATAGATTATCATTTCATTGATCCATAACGCGAATATGCGCATACTGGTTATAGAGGACGAAAAAAAAGTGGCCCGCTTCCTCGAACAAGGGCTCCGGGAAGAAAAATACGATGTCGATATGGCGTTCGATGGCGAAGAAGGCGTTCAGCGGGCGCTCGCAGAATCCTACGATCTTATCATTACTGACATCATGATGCCTAAAAAATCGGGCTACGAAGTTATTAAGGAAATTCGGGAGGCCAAGCGGACCGTCCCCATTCTTTGTCTCACGGCGAAGGCCGAGATCGGCGAAAAAGTCGAAGGGCTCGATGCGGGAGCAGATGATTATCTCACCAAACCGTTTTTATTCGAGGAGCTTTCTGCTCGCGTGCGTTCGCTGCTCCGGCGTTCGGACATCGAGAAAAAAACGCAGCTTGTCGCACGGGACCTCGTGCTCGATACTGTCACACACACCGCGCGTCGTAAAAAACCGGATTCAGATGAGGACATGCACATTCCTCTTACCGTCAAGGAATATGAACTGCTCGAATATCTGATGCGTAACAAAGGCAGGATTCTTTCACGATCGGTCATAACGCAGCACGTCTGGGGCTATAGTTTTACGATGGGGTCGAACGTAATCGACGTTTATATTAAGCGCCTTCGAGAAAAAATCGACGCCGGCCGTGAAGAAAAAGATCGGGTCATTACTTCCGAGCGCGGAGTGGGATATGGAATCAGGACATAATCTCTGAACCGTGATTCATGGAATTTTAGAGATATATAAGATGGAATTCCAGTTATCTTTGTAATCTTTAAAATCTAAAATCACGGTTCAGATCAATGCTTCGCGTCCGCCTCATCATCTGGTATTCGATCCTCGTCGTATTGACAATAGCCACAATTGGCATTATTCAATACCTTCGGATTCGCAGTTCGCTTTTTACGGCGCTCGATGTTTCGCTCATTGAAGATGCCCGCACTACCCTGACGCTCATCAGCACCTTACCGCCTAGCACGAAACCGCAGGAAATGGTGCAGCATGGTGAGGTCCATACCGCAAATTCTCTCCGGGATTTGATCGATCACGCACTTTCGGAAGTCCCGGATTCATTAAAAGGTACTGAGCTTGCCGACCGAGTCGTCTCGGAAATTATCGATCAGGTTCTGACGGAATTATCCTTTCAGGATTCGTCAGGCAAAATGGCCGACCCGCTCGATGCGATTGTTGAGCGCACGGTCTCAAGTCGCAGGAATAATTTTGTCGAGCTCTATGCATTCACGCGGGATTCTCTAAGCCGGACACACGAACAGGGATTTTTCCGAACCGCTAACCTGGGGCCGGATACACTCATGCGACGCGTCCGTGCCTTGCGTCAGCATTCGAATACCGATACCACCTCGGCTTACAGTACTATCAGTCTGCACAATGAACACATTCGCATTGCACGTGCACACAATGATCGGTTCGATGTATATGTCGGTTATCCTATTACGGATATCGAGCAAACCCTAAGCAGAATTCGCGCATCGTTTTATGTCGGTATTCCGATCGCGCTCGCGATATCGATTTTGGGTGGGCTTTGGCTGGCACGAAAAGCACTGCGCCCTATCGAACAAATCGCAGGAGCAGCCCGCGAAATCAGCGCAAAAAATCTTTCCCAACGGATCAAAATTCCAGGCAAGACGGACCGTGAACTTGTTACGCTGACCGAAACACTGAACCTGATGTTCGCCCGGCTCGAAGGCTCGTTCCAGCAAGTGACGCAGTTCACTTCGGACGCGTCACACGAGTTAAAAACACCGCTCGCGATCATGAAGGGTGAGATCGAGCAAACTGGCCGTCATCTCGAATCCTCGCGGACGCTTGCGCCGGAAGAAGCGCATGAAGTATTGAGCAGCTTGATGGAAGAAGTAGAGCGCATGCAACGGATAGTCGAAGGGTTACTGCTGCTCTCCCGTGCCGACGACCGTCAGCTTCCACTTCACCGCGAAGAGATCGCACTTTATGATTATCTTGGTTCGCTTGGTGAAGATGCTAGTATTCTTGCGGAAGAACGTGGACTTACGTTAAACTGCGCCTTCGATCCACATACAAAAACGAAAAGCGTTTATGTCGATTCAACACGGCTATATCAGGTCATCATGAATTTGCTCGATAACGCACTCAAGTATACTCCCGCGGGCGGTTCTGTGACGTTATTCTTGAATAGCCGCGACCACGAACTGCGCTTCGGAGTTGCAGACACTGGTATAGGAATTTCTCGTGAAGACTTACCCAAAGTTTTCCGTCGGTTTTATCGTACCGATGAAGCCCGAACGGGCCCGCACGATGATTCCGAGCGGTCCCTCGGACTTGGGCTCGCTATCGTCAAGTCGATCGTCGAAGCGCAGGACGGTACGATCGAGGTCGAAAGCGAACGCGGCCGAGGCACACGATTTACGATCACGATGCCATCGGTGAATTAATCCATTTTATTTTAACCGCCAGGTCGTACCTTCCTTCGTGTCTTCAAGGACGATTCCGGCTTTTTCCAATTCTTTTCGGATGCTGTCGCTTGTAGCAAAATCGCGTCGATCGCGGGCAGCTTTGCGCTGGCTAATCACCATCTGCATAAGTGCGTCGGACATATCGGCCCCATGAGTCCGATGGGATATACCGGACGGTAGTATGCCGAGAATATCGCCGGCTAAAGCACTCCAAGTTGTAAAATTGGCTGCTAACAGGCTCGGATAATCTTTGTGGTCAGTTGAAGTGAGTAGTTGATTCGTTTCGGTAGACAAATCGTAAAGGACAGCAAGCGCCTTAGCAGTGTTGAAATCATCGTCCATCGCTTGAATAAAACTCAGGACCATCGGGTTCGACCGATTGAGATCTGGCAAAGATATATTGCCTACTGCATCTTTTAATCGTTGATATGTCGCGAGCAATTTCTTGTATCCCGTTTCCGCGGCACCGATTGCCTCCTCCGTAAATTCCGTCGTGCTTCGATAATGTGATTGCAATATCGTAAAGCGCAGCGAAAGCGGGTCATATTGCTGAAATAAATCTCGCAGATATGCCGAGTTACCCAGCGACTTTCCCATCTTCACGCCGCCTGTCGTCACCATGTTATTGTGTATCCAATATTTGACGAACGGTTTGCCGGTGGCACATTCAGACTGTGCAATTTCGCATTCGTGATGCGGGAATTGATTTTCGAGTCCGCCGCCGTGAATGTCGATTGTATCGCCGAGATACTTCATGGACATTGCGGAGCACTCGATATGCCATCCAGGGAATCCTTCACCCCAGGGCGATGGCCAGCGCAGGATGTGATTTGCTTCGGCACGTTTCCAAAGCGCGAAGTCCTGCGGCGAACGTTTGTCTGAGCGCACTTCGACTCGTCCGCTCGCTTCTTGTTCTTCGGCTTTGCGACCCGAGAGTTTGCCGTAATCTTTATCTTTGGCGACATCGAAATAGACATTTCCATCGGCCTCATATGCGCAGCCGTTTTCGATCAATTTTTTGATGAGTTCGATTTGTTCGATGATGTGTCCTGTAGCGCGCGGTGAAATATCAGGTCGAAGAATATTCAGCGCGTCCATGTCTTCGAAATACCGTCGGGTATAATATTCCGCGACTGCCATTGGATGCTTGCGCTCTTTGCGGCTTTGGATCTCGAGTTTATCCTCGCCTGCAACATCATCATTATCCGTCATGTGACCTACGTCAGTGATGTTCTGCACGTAGGTCACGTCAAACCCGAGAAACTGAAGATAGCGGTTTACGATGTCGCCCATGATATAGGCTTTGGCATGTCCGACATGCGCATCGGAATAGACCGTAGGTCCGCAGATGTACATTCCGACATGACCTTTCCGCACCGGCGTGAAGACTTCCTTTTTTCGGGTGAGTGTATTATAGATTTCTAAAGCCATAAGAAATGCCGAGTGACAGTAATAAATTGAGTTAACCGGTCGCGAGTGACAGGCAGCAATTAACGCATTTCACTCGTCACTCGTTACTGACCGCTCATTCCTGGAATGGGCGCTGAAAGTCGAATTTGCGGGCAGACCTTTTTTTGTTCGTATATTTGAATTTAGATAGAGGGCTGCGGCGGCCAACCGTGTTGGCTAGCCGAGGATAAGCGATTTGCGAACTCCATAGGTCTGAAAATAAAAAATAGCTTTAATCGGCTATTTTTTGGTGACTTTTTTATAATAAAGTTGTTTTCGGCCATGGAAGTTCGTATATTTGCTTAGAGTTCTTTGCAAAGTTTCTTTTTGAAAACCGATTAATCTGTTTCATTTTTTGTCCTTAAAAGTGGCGCAATGGCCATTTGAACGATAAGAAGTGAAGGTGTTTCCATAAACTTAAACTAAGAGGTAATTGCCATGAGGCTTCGTAAACTCATTGTGCTTGGTGCATTAGTAGCATTCACTGGTGGTATGATGTCGTGCTCGAAAAAGACCGATAACACGACCACGGATACGACCACGGCCACGCCACCCCCGGCAGCGCCGACGGCCGCTCCGCCGCCACCGCCACCCCCGGCTCCGGATACCACTATGATGGCGAAACCGGATACGTCCAAGAAGGCGGGTGCTATGGAAAAGCATGAGATGAAGAAAGAAGAAAAGATGATGAAGAAGGAGAAGAAGTAATGTTCGAACGAGCGTGATGCTCGAACGAGTATTATACTTTACCGATCGGTGATCGGCAGAAGTATTCTTCTTTGGCTCTCGTCCTGATCTTTCTTGATCGAGACATTAATAAAAATGTGCTCTGGATTTCCGGAGCACATTTTTTGTATGGAAGCGAATAATCTCTCTCTTTTATTTAAATGCTCGTATTAGAATCGAATCCTCCCCATAGGCATTCGAGATAATATGGACGGTGGCACTGCTCGTATCTACCGTTAATTTTGAACGATCGATTTGAATTGGAACGGCGGAATGATCGTCACTCATGGTACTTGGAACGATGAGCCAGGGCGACGCAGGTAAGACCAATGAAGTCCAGGAAAATGGGCAGGTGCAACTGTGCGTGATGGAAACCGTCTCGATTGAATCGGGCGGAGAAAAAATAATTGTTTGAGGATTGATAATCATACGCTCCTGCACGGGAGGAGCCGTGGAGCAGGCTATTGCGACAAAAACTATTGCAGGGAGAAAAATTCGGATAGCCCTCGATGTATTCATAACGATTATTTGTGAGCGGTTCCCCCGCTCGAAGGAAATGGCTTCGATGGCGCGCCATGAACCGAGTTGGCGTCGACCGTATCGAAAAACCGCGAATGTTCTTTCCGTTTTAAGCGGCGCTTTCGTTTATTGCGCTTGATGAGATACAGCCCATGATTGAGCCCCAGTGTCAGGAGAAACGGTAGCGCAAAGGAAAGCAGTGTGGACTCGATCGATGCCGTATCATTATCGGAGGCCAGACTGCGCGAGAAAATCCAATGGGAAAGATATGTTAGAATAAGTCCACCGGCAAGCGAAAAGGCCCAATAGTAGGATTTATAATAGTGCTCGTAATAAAATAGTCCGCAGAGCAAGCCAAAAAAGAGGCCGATGATCGCGGTGCTAATACCATCCGGAAGACTAAACTCTTTCCCACGAAGTAATAAATATGCAAACATAGGATGGCAGGAAGAATTATGAAGACAATGAAAAAGAACTACTAAAGGAAGAACGAACTAAAAAAGAAAAACAACAAAGAAATGAATTATGAGAATAGGTACGGCTCATCTTTCATTACAGCATAAGAC
>DASZLH010000203.1:0-7973 GCA_035552495.1 Kapaibacterium sp. (SeqCode)
AAGGCTCGCGGCTTTCCATCACGCCCGTGACAGAGCAAGAGTGGAAGATTATTACTGGTCTATAAATCAACATTCTTTATGGAATCGGTCACTCTTCTTTCGAACGATGCGAGCAATTTCGGGCCGAGTCCGCGGATGCCATTGCTTTTTATCGGTCATGGAAATCCGATGAATGCCATACTCGATAATACATTCAGCCGGACATGGAAAGAAATCGGTCAGTCGCTGCCAAAGCCCAAATCGATTCTTTCGATCTCCGCCCACTGGATCACGCCCGAAACAACGATGGTCACGGCAATGGAGCGTCCCAAGACGATCCACGATTTCGGCGGCTTTCCACCAGCGTTAAACGAGCAGCAATATCCGGCTCCAGGCGCGCCCGATTTCGCGAGAGAAACACAGCGAATCATCGACAATCCCCCTATCGCGCTGGACTACGATTGGGGGCTCGATCACGGGACGTGGAGCGTGCTTCTGCCGATGTTCCCAATGGCCGATATACCGGTCTATCAACTCAGCATCGACTACGCGCAACCGGCAGAATTTCATTACGAGCTTGGCAGGCAATTGAGGCCGCTGCGAGATAAAGGAGTCATGATTATCGGGAGCGGAAATCTGGTCCATAATCTTCGGCGCATTCGCTTCGAAGGCGGCCCGTACGATTGGGCTATCGAGTTCGATCAGGTCATGGCCGAGTGGATCGAATCGGGTAATCATCGCGCGATCGTCGAGTTTCAAAAGCTGGGAGAGCTTGCCGCGCTCGCCCACCCGACCTACGATCACTTTTTACCGCTGCTCTATGTGCTTGGCTTGCAGGACGCGCGGGATACACCCCAATTCTTCAACGCTGATTTCGACCTGAGTTCTGTCTCGATGCGTTCCGTAATATATAGATGATTATAAAAAAGCAATACGCACGACGCAACATTGCCGGCTACGAGTCGCCCTATCATGACCCGTTCGAATACCGGCCGATCGCTGATATTAGCCAGCCGGAATTCTTTCAAATCCTTTCGGAAGTTGTGGAGGTCAAACCCTTTATGGAGAGTAAACCCGAACGTTTAGCGCGGGCGGAAAAAGAATTTTTCGAGTGGGTGGAATATGCGGGTCTTGTTTACGAACCGAAGCACTGGTATCTCGCCTATCTTCAAGGCGAACCAGCCGGCGTCATATTCCCGCAGCGATATTGGGATAAAATGGAAGAAGGCTCGATCTTCCACATCGGGATTTTGCCTCGATTTCAAGGCAACGGTTATGGAAAAATACTGCACGCGAAGAGCCTCGAAACGCTGGCAAAAATGGGAGTCACTTCTTACGTGGGTTCCACCGGAGTTTCGAACGAGCGAATGATCGCAGTCTTCCTGGCAAATGACTGCACATTAACGAAAATCCACACACTCGAAGTGGACGAAAGCGGCGAGCAGCGAATCATCGCATAAATCCTATTGCTTTTGCGCAATCATCAGCTTTTGAATATCGTCGCGGATTTTAGCGGCCTTTTCGAGAATTGATTGGCCAGCCTCAGTATGCCCGGCGCTACTTTGGCTGGCTATCTGTGTTCCTGTGCCATTCACTCAAAAGATATGGTGCGAAATAGTGTGTCACGTATATCCCTTTTAGTTACACTGCTGTTCTTTATCGCGCGTGTAGCTCAATCTCAATGGTTGAATGTACGTGTTTCGCAAGATTCTCTTTCTCGCTATTCACCTGAAGAAGTGTGCATTGCCGTGAATCCGGTTGATCCTCTGAACCTGGCAATTGGAGCAAATTCTGACTGGATCTTTTCTTCATCGGATGGTGGGCAGTCGTGGGTTACCCAACGACTAAATTCGCAATATGGTGGTGGAGGTGACCCTTCGCTCGTCTTCGATGGCGATGGTAACCTGTATTATGTTACTCTCGGTGGAAGACATTTAGGAATAGACCGGTCAACGGATGGAGGGTTAACGTTCGATACCGGTGCGATAGTAGGTAACGATACTTCGCAACAGGATAAACCATGGCTCGCCATCAATCGAAATTTGGAATTCGGCAATCAAACCGTTGCAGCAGGTTGGACGCGTTTTGCCCAATATGGCAGCCGCGATGTAATAGATAGTACTCACATACTATCCTCTGTCTCAACGGACCAAGGGGTTACGTGGACAAATCCGGCGCGAGTGGATGACATTGGTGGCGACTGCATCGACAGCAGTAATACCACGGAAGGCGCAGTACCCGCTTTTGGACTTCACAATGAACTCTATATGACCTGGTCCGCGCGCGATACCATATTTTTCGACCGCTCTCTCGATGGAGGTTCGACGTTCGGCCAGGATCGCCCAATTGCTGTTCAACCCGGCGGTTGGTGGCTCAATGTCCCAAAAATTGTTCGCACTAATGGGCTTCCGTCGATGGTCTGCGATCAAAGTTCAGGCACTTATAGTGGCAGAATTTACGTGCTTTGGTCGGACGCACGACGGGGGGTAGTGGATTGCTATATAGTGCATTCCACAGACAATGGAGATTCTTGGAGTGATCCTGTCCGTATAGATACGGACGAACAAATGGACCACCACTTTTTCCCGAGTCTCGCCGTCGATCCTATCACGGGTCATATTTTCGTCGCTTATTATCAGATGCATTTGCAGGATAAGGACTCCGTAGATGTTTATCTCGCGCGATCTACAAACGGCGGCGAATCATTCGAAGACATGAAAATCTCTCAGTCAGCTTTTTCGCCTGGGAATGGCGTCTTCCTTGGAGATTATATTTCTGTCGCAGCTTACAACAAACATGTATTCCCAACGTGGACGCGCACCAAATCGGGTATTTCCTCGATTTGGACAGCGATTGTTATAGATAGCGACCGTTCATCGGGTGTCTATTCATCTATCCCTCCTGGTGGAATCCCCTCCTTATCTGCTTCGAGCAATTCTGATTTTATATGCTCTTTAAGCGCCGCTTCGCACATAAAAATTGAGCTTATCGACGAGCTTGGCCGAAACCGCGCAAAACTCTCTGAAGGATATTATGAGACCGGGGAATATAGGTTCAAATTACCTGAGAATATTTCTCACTGTCTGTATTTTTTAAGAATGACTGCACAAAATCAATCTTCTTTCAACATCGTCACACTTAAAATTCTAAAATAATTAGAACAGACCCATAACGTCGCGCAATGAGCTGTATGAGAAGAGTTCGAATGGCACTATAAGCTATTGCTTTTGCGCAATCATCAGCTTCTGAATATCGTCGCGGATTTTAGCGGCCTTCTCATACTCTTCTTTTTTAATTGCCTCACTCAATTGCTGATTGAGTTGGTCGAGATACGTCGGAGGCTTTGCTGGCTTTGCGGGAGCTTTTTCTTCCGGCTTGGCAAGCTGGCTTTCGAGTCCGAGATCGTCCTCTTCCTCGGCTCCTTCTTCGAGGTCTTCCTCTCCTTCTTCGGGTACGAAACCCGCTTCATTCATAACTGCTTCCGCGATATAGATCGGAACGCCGAACCGAATAGCGACCGCGATGGCATCGCTCGGGCGCGAATCTATTTCCTGATCGTCCGAGAGCTTGATACTCGCAAAGAACGTCCCGTCGCGGAGTTCGTGGATCGATACTTCCGACACGGAGCCACCCAGCGCTTCGACCACTGTTTTTAGCAGATCGTGCGTGAGCGGGCGCGGCGGTTTGATACCTTCCATCTCAAGTGCGATCGCTTGCGCTTCGAAGCCGCCGATAATGATCGGAATACGGCGAAGCCCGCCGACCTCCCGTAAGATAAGGGCATAGGCCCCGCTGGTCGAAGGGCTTGTCGATATACCCAAAATTTCTATTTGAATTCTATCCATAATGTGTCGAGGCCGCCAAATTTAGATGCAGAACGAGCAAAAATGTGCCTAAATTCGGCTCTTTTTTCTAATAGCATTTCATAAAGTGTGCCGTCCTCGGGATATACGGACGAGTGTCATGAAATGTAACAACGAGATTTGGAAGCGATTCCCGGAAGAGAGAAAGTGCTGAGTGAGTACTAAGTCCTGAAGTGCTGAGTGCTAAGTCCTGAAGTGCTAAATTCGCGACACGTAAAGATAGGTGAGAATATCCCGGTTGCGAGTATTGTTGAATTCCAGCTCTTTCACCATTCCCAGACGTTCGGCCACGCGCTGGGATGCGATGTTATCATGTGCCATATTGGCGACGATGCGCCGCTCACCTTTTTCAACTCCGAACTGCAACGCAGCCCGCGCCGCTTCGAGGCCAAATCCCTGCCGCCAATAGTTTGCCAGAATGATATAGCCCAAATCGGCTTCCGACTTGCCATTGACTTCCAATCGCATAAGGCCGGCATCACCAATTTGCTCACTTGTCTCACGCAGAATGACCGCCCATCTACCAAATCCATTGGTTGCGTACGATGCAACGGCACGTTCCAACCAGCCTTGGGTATTGGCTTCCGTGAAGGGGCGCGGCCAAAATCTCATCGTCGTCGCATGGGATAAAATACGGTGAAGAGCTGGGACATCGGCCAGGGTATATTCGCGGAGGAGGAGGCGTGCCGTCTCAATCATGGTTCGTAATGCAGGACATTGAATTACGTTGTAAGTGTATGAGCAGATTAGCACTGAACACACTAAGCACTTTCGATGAGAGCTCACGACCGGGATTGAACCGGTGACCTCGTCCTTACCAAGGACGTGCTCTACCAACTGAGCTACGTGAGCGTCGGGCAAATATGAAATATGAAAGATAAAAGATGATATTTCTATTCGCGATGAAATTCATCTTTTATCTTTCATATTTCATATTTGCCAAGAGTGGGCAGAGAAGGATTCGAACCTTCGTAGACTATCGTCAACAGATTTACAGTCTGTCCTCGTTGGCCACTTGAGTATCTGCCCCTGTCGGGGAAAATATGAAATATGAAGTATGAAATATGAACAAAGCAGCACTATCTGCTCATGTAATTTTCATATTTCATACTTCATATTTCATATTTTCTTTTTCGAGCCGGCGGACGGACTTGAACCGACGACCTGCTGATTACAAATCAGCTGCTCTACCAACTGAGCTACGCCGGCCTAAAACAGCGACCGGAATTCGCTCGCTATTTTTGGCAGGCTCAGAAAGCCATAAAGCGCGAATCTGGTTCCAATAAAGATACGGGCGCATCGTAATGCGCCCGTATTAAATTCGAAAAACAATTTGGAATATGCAGTGCTAATTCGGAATACGCAGGTGCGATCCTGCCGCGAGCGCAGAGCCGCGCAGGTGATTCGCGCGTTTTAGCTCGGCTACGGCTACATCGTACTTACCTGCGATCGAGGAAAGCGTATCGCCGCGCTTGACGCGATAGACTAACGCGCGATGGCGCGCGCGCATGGTCCGCACGCTCACTCG
Source organism: Kapaibacterium sp. (SeqCode) (assembly GCA_035552495.1). Lineage (GTDB taxonomy): Bacteria > Bacteroidota > Ignavibacteria > Palsa-1295 > Palsa-1295 > PALSA-1295. The sequence continues at coordinate 5,371 of DASZLH010000203.1, forward strand.
GTCGCCTTTCGATGGCGTAATATCATTCGTGTAGACTTTTAGCTGCTCTCCGGCGCGCAAGTCGGAGCCATCGAGATTTCCATTCCACGCGGAAAGCTGCGGCACGGTAACTCCATAATTGCGGGCGATACCGGTCAGCGTTTCACCGGAAAGCACGGTATGATACTTCGGAGCTGGGCCTTGCTGCGATGGATTGTCGTTATCGGCATAGTCCGCGTCGGCGGTCGTGTAGACCTTCAATTTTTCGCCAGCTCGGAGGCCGCGGCGCACAGAAGGATTCCATGAATGAAGATCGCTGACTTCCACACCGAATGCATCGGCTACTTTGCCCATCGTATCGCCGTGACGCACTTTATACGTCACCCAATGCTTTGTTGCGGCCTTCTTCTTTGCGCTGCCGACAGTGGCAGCGGCTGCGACCGCCGCACCGGCGCCGAGCGCGGTGTGCGGTTTCGTTTGCGCGGAGGCTGTGGCCGTGCGCGTCTGCTCATACACTTTGATCGATTGCCCTTTCTTCAGGTGCGTATGCTTCGCTAAATTATTCCATTCGCGTAAGTCCTGAACGGTCACACCATAAGAGCCAGCGATGGAATTCATCGTCTCGCCTCGGCGGACTTTATGCTTGATCATGCGGACTTTGCCATCCGTGGCATTATTGCCGGATGGGACCGCCGGCTCGCTCGATGCGGGCGCGCTTTGTTGCACGTCGCCGTTATCGCTCGCGCCCGATTGCGGCGCCATGACGCTCATCGGCACGCGCAGCCGTTCGCCGCGACGTACGCGCTCTGTCTCGCTCATATCGTTATATTCCGCGAGCTGTCCCGGCGAGATGCCATAGGTATGAGCAATACTCCGGATCGTCTCTCCGCGTTCGACGGTATGGACCATCCACGGTCGGCGTTCTGCCGCCGGGATCGCTGCAAGGCGGTCGTAGAAATTGGATGACGTTCCTGCCGGAAGACGCAGGCAATATCCATCGGAGTTGCAAAGTTCGACGGGCGGTGTCGAAGGCTGGAGTAATTCCGGATTGAGTTCTTTGACTTCAAGTTCACTGACGCCAGCGGCTTTGGCGAGCGCATTGAGATCGATCGCTTCGTGAACGTGTACCGTATCGAATTTGAGCGGTGCATCGTAAACAATATCGGTGAAGCCATAGCGCGCCGGATCGAGCGCAATGAGCGTTGCCGCGATATAGAGCGGCACGTAATTCTGCGTCTCCTTTGGAAGGAATGGCCGAATCGTCCAGAAGTCATTGGAGCCGGCTTCCGCTTCTGCTTCGCGCACGCGGTTGATGCCCGAGTTATAGGCCGCGAGCGCCAGGTGCCAATCGCCAAGCGAATTATAGAGATCGTGCAGATGGTGCGCGGCGGCTTTCGTTGCAGCGACGGGGTCGCGGCGCATATCGAACCACCAATTGTTTTCCAGGCCGTAACGCGAGCCCGTGGCATCGATGAACTGCCACATGCCAACAGCCTTCGCCCAGCTTACGGCATTCGGATTGAGTCCGCTTTCGATCATCGCTAAATGGACCATCTCTTCCGGCACGCCTTGATCTTTCATGATCTGCTTCATCATCGGGAAATATCTTCCCGTGCGAGCGAGCCATTTCGCCATAAACGGACGGCCATTACCCTGAGTAAAATACGAGATCGTCTCCTCGACCGCCGTATTCATCGGCAGCGGAATTTGCGTTTTCGAAAGATCGACGCGCGGCATCGGGACATTGCGAATATCCATTTTCGCCATCTCCTGATTGAACTTCGCCCGGAATGCCGACATCGATGCGGTGGAGGGGAGCGAATCGATCTTCGCTACATATTTCTCGTAGTCCGCGATCACGCTTTTGGAGACATCCTGAAAGTCCTTATTGGTATCGACTCCGGGATAATTAATAAGGCGGTCGAGAATGTCGCTCGCGCTTTCAAAGTGCTTGATGACATCGGCCTTCTCATTTTTTTGCTGCGCGACGAGCGCCCGGAGCCATTCCTGACGTGCGGCATCGACTCTCTCGTCTATGAGATGCGGGTCGATGTTGCCAGCCTTCACTTCCTCGTCGAGGACAGCGAACGGATCGGCTTTATGGACGGTCTGCGCTTGCTGCTGCTGTTTCATTACGCGAGTACTGTTGCTCGCGCCGCCGCAGCCAGAAATAGCAGCGCCCATTGCGAAGAGTCCCAGCATAAGAAACCATGCGGCAAACTTCGGTGAAGCAAACTTTGGTGAGGCTAACTTCGGTGCGGCAGATCGGGGAACGCCTCTGCTCCGCTTCCATGGATACGATAATTGTCTTGTTGTCATATTCTCTCTCTTTTTCTAAATAATCAGGGTCTTTTGGAACACGCAGCTTCCAGGCATTACTACTTTTTTCAAAGTATGAGCATCGTTTCAAAAGGTATAACGCCTTTAGAAAACTTTCGCGTTCTGTCAATGCAGTGAAAAAGAAAACATTGCATTTAGCCTATGGCTCAGATTATTAAAGCATTGCAGCAATTTGGCTACAATACTCTCCAATCTGGAATTATAAGCAAATAACAATCCCGTAACATTCTGGCTTCTTTTGAAAGCCAGTCTGCACTTGGAAACTGCAAATATACGAAATAAAA
>DASZLH010000204.1:0-3970 GCA_035552495.1 Kapaibacterium sp. (SeqCode)
GGAGAATGAAGACGTTGAGGAAATTTCGACGTAATTTTGCAAGGATGAACCCAAAACCGCCTTGCATACGGATACTGTCCACTGTTATTGCAATCAGTGCTCTTTTCATTTTTTCGCTCTCATCATTTTCAGTGGATCGAGCGTCGGCACAATCTACAATCGATAGTTTGCAATGCTCTCGCACACTCGATACCCTTAAAATAGGGGGCGTCCTTTTTGGAGGAAGCGTCCAGGATACGATCGAGTTTTTTAATCAATTTAGCAACCCCAGCGATAGTATCGTATCATTTGAGTTTGTTGGCGACACATCCCTCCGACCGGATATATCGCAACTGCATATCGTGACGGAACAAGCTGCTTTTTTCACGTTCCAATACAGACCATCGGACTCCGCGAAGCACTCTGCATTTTTAATTGTGACTATTACCACCGATAGTGCTGCTTGTGTCGATACAATACTCGTTCAAGCGCCGGCAATTGTGCCGACGAAAGACACCGCGACGTTCTCCATTATTCCATCGCCTCAGGATGTCATTGCAATTAGAAGCTCAACCAACATATCCTCGCTTACTATTTATCTGAAGAATGAGACTACAGCCTCTCATACTATCGATACGGTTCGTTTAACTGGACTCGGCACAATATCCATTAGCTCACATCCATCTTTCCCTGTTACACTTGCCACCCATGATTCGCTTCGGCTTTCACTTACCTTTAGTCAGGTGTCTCCGGGCTTCGTGACCGGCGATCTGGTTATTGTGATGCCAGATGAGCCAATTCTTCAGGACGCCATTGCCGTGCAGGGGCTACGACTGCCGGATGCAGCCGTCACTTTCATACCTTCCGGTTCGATCTATTTCTGGCTCTATCCGAATCCATCAGAAGGGATTGTTACACTGCGTAGCGAGGGAATAGTGCATACGCACGTTAAACTTATCAATGTGCTGGGCATAACCTTACGAGATGAAGACTTCAATCAGGACTGGATGCTAAATACATATTCAGCTACTCCCGAACCAGGCACTTATTTTGTCATCGTATCGGGGATTACGCCGGATGGGATGCCAGTCCATGAAGTTAAACGGTTGGTGATATTGCATTAGTAAGCCAGACTACGGCTATTGCTCTGCTTGTGAATTAAATGGGAAGCCTTTTGTTAAAATCTTCCCATTTTTGAATTCGAAATTCATGGAAGCGTTATTACCACCCAAACAAACAAGCGCGTCAACATGGTATGGTCCCGATTGGACGACGCGCGAGGACGAATGGCTCACGCACTTTTCGGCCCAGGAAATTAGAGAGCTGGAAGCTGCCGCGGAGCAATGGAGCGCCGAGCATGACAATATTCCTTCGATCAAAGCAGAAGATTTCAAACTTCCGACACTGGCGCCAAAATTATTGAAATTGAGGGGCGAGTTAATCCATGGCCGCGGATTTAGTCTTTTACGAGATCTTCCGATTGCAAATTATACCGAACGAGAAGCGACCATAATCTTTTGCGGGCTTGGATCGCATCTGGGCCGAACGAGGCCGCAGAACGCTCAAGGGGACATTATCGGTCACGTGAGAGATTTGGGACTAAGCAGCAGCAATCCGAACGTACGGATTTATCAGACCAATGAACGCCAAACATTTCATACCGATTCGGCGGATGTAGTTGGATTGCTGTGTATGAAGACAGCAAAATCGGGCGGGCTTTCGATGCTTGTTAGCTCCTCTGCGATCTTCAATGAGATGCGTAGTATGCGGCCAGACTTACTCCGGTTATTGCTCGAACCGATCGCAACCGATCGGCGTGGTGAAGTGCCAGCCGGAATGAAGCCTTATTTTTTGATCCCTGTTTTTAATTATCATGAGGGACATATCACCGCTATCTATCAGCGCCAATATATCGATTCGGCGCAGCGATTTCCCGATGCTCCGAGGCTGACGAAGCAGCATGTGGAAGCACTCGATTTATTCGACAAACTCGCGAACACTCCGCGACTAAATCTTTCCATGAAATTAGAGCCGGGAGATATGCAGTTCGTTTATAATCATGCGCTGCTGCACGATCGTACTGGCTTTGAGGATTGGCCCGACGACGATCAAAAGCGTCATCTGCTCCGGTTGTGGCTAAGTGTTCCCGGAGACCGTCCGTTGCCGGAAATATTTGCATCGCGATTCGGAAGTATTGAAATCGGGAATCGCGGCGGCATCGCGATCGTGCGATAGTATTCACTTATATTTTTCAGGCCAAAGAAATCTAAGATGTTCGCGAATAGCCTTCTCGCGGCCTTGTTCGGTGGGATCGTAATAAACTTTGTCTTCATAGCCCTCGGGTAAATACGTCATTCCACGCGCGAAATGTCCTTCTTCGCTGTGGGCGTAGCGATAACCTTCTTTGTACCCAAGTTCTTTCATCAGCTTCGTCGGTGCATTACGCAAATGGAGCGGAACGGGCTGGTCGGGATGCTCGCGCGCATCGTCCATCGCAGCGCCGATTCCCTTTAGCGTGGCATTCGATTTTTGCGCCGACGCGAGATAACTGACGACATGCCCGAAGATGATCGTCGCTTCGGGATACCCAACGGCGCGGACGGCATCCCAGCAGGCCGTCGCCAGCAAGAGCGCGTTCGGGTCGGCATTACCAATGTCTTCGCTTGCGAAGATAATCATACGGCGCGCGATGAACTCCAAGTCCTCGCCCGATTCGATCATGCGCGCGCACCAATAGAGCGCCGCGTTCGGATCGCTGCCGCGCATCGACTTGATGAAGGCGCTAATGATGTTGTAATGCTCTTCGCCGGCTTTATCGTAGCGCGAAGCTTTGCGGCCATACGCCGCTTCTACCGATTCCACCGTGATTTTTCTTCCTTCGGCAAGCTGTGCTGCGAGTTCGAGCCCGGAAAGCATCTTCCGCGCATCGCCACCCGAGAGCGCCATGAGTGCGCGGCGGACATCCTCCGATAACTCGATCTTCTGCTCGCGGAGTTCGATGTCGTCTCGAATCGCACGATCGAGGAGGGTTTCCAGGTCTTCACGCGAAAGTGATTCGAGCACGAAGACGCGCGCTCGGCTCAGGAGAGGCGAGATCACTTCGAACGACGGATTTTCGGTCGTTGCGCCGATGAGCGTCAGTATCCCATGTTCGACGGCTCCCAACAGGGCGTCCTGCTGCGATTTGGAGAAGCGGTGGATTTCATCGATGAAGAGTACACTGCGATCGCGCGCGGTGGCGTTCGCTATCCGCGCCGCTTCGATTGCCTCGCGTAAGTCCTTCACGCCCGCACTGATAGCCGAGAGTGAAAAGAATGGCGCCTGAACGCTCGAAGCCAAAATATTCGCTATCGTTGTTTTGCCTGATCCCGGAGGACCCCAGAGGATCATCGAGTGCAGCTTGCCACGCTCGGCCATCATACGGAGTGGCTTGCCGGTCCCGAGGAGCGCACGCTGGCCGACAACATCATCTACCGTTCGGGGCCGCATTCGTTCGGCAAGCGGAGCAAAAGTATGGGAAGCGTCCGCTGCTATCGAAACTTGCTCCGATGGTGTATCCTGTAATGGTTTAGTGCTTTTATTCTTGCCCATTTTTAGTGAGTTATCGTTTTCGCGAAAGGGGAGAACGGCTCCTTCCGCAATCCCCTGAAACTGAACCCATGTTGAAAGCCTTATATTCGCGGGTTATAATAGAAGAGTTATAAATAGCAGAACCCTGTCAATAAATCATTCCCAACTCCATGGACTTTCGTTATCCGGTTCGAATCGTTGCCGCTCTATTATATTCGAGTTTATTCATTTTGATTTCGTGCAACCGTGCGTCGGCACAGGACCGAACTCCGAGCGCCGAATCCGAATCGTTGAGCAAACCAGTACAATTGCCGCCGCCAGCTGGTCTCTATCAAGAGCTTCAGAGCATACCAGAGCAGATCAGGAGGTCTGCTCCATTTGCGAGGGCGTTGCATGAAATGGAACGGGGCGCGGGCAGCGA
>DASZLH010000205.1:0-6396 GCA_035552495.1 Kapaibacterium sp. (SeqCode)
GATGAAATAGCAGTCCTGGGCATAAACACCGCTCGCTCGACTACAACGAAGTACGGGCATATCAGCCGGAAGCAACTTGCTATCATTCGAGAAATGCTATGCCCCGTCTCCAACGATAAAATAAAAATTATCGTCACACACCACCCGTTCGAACTTCCGCCGGGTTACCGCGAGACGAGACAAATTGTTGGAAAATCGCGCCGTGCCATGGCCGTACTCGCTGAGTGTGGAGCGGATTTGTTTCTCGCCGGCCATTTGCACCGCGTATTTACCAGCAATACCGCCGAACGATACCGTATCGAGCGTTATACCGCGCTGATTGTTCAGGCCGGAACAGCCACATCTTCCCGTCTTTCTGTCGAACCCAATTCCTTCAATTTGATCCGGTGTCACGATCATACTATTTCGATTGCGGCGTATCGTTGGAATGCCAAGGCGGGACATTTCAAACACGGTTCCGAAGAAACATTCGAACATTCGGAACAAGGATGGAAGAAAGCAAAGATGAAACATGAAAGATAAAAGATGAGAGTCGCTATTCTTCTATTCATCATTTATCCCTTATCTTTCATATTTCATATTTCATCTTTGCTTCGGTACCCTGCACAGTACATAGCTGCCCACCAGCGGCGTTCGAATAATGGCAAAAGCCATGCTGGACCCGCAAAACCCGCGTTCAAATAAATTGCGCCTTGTTTTTTTAGTCCAAATTGCCGCATTAGAATATCGAGTTCGAATGGAGAATATTGCCGCTTCTGGTGCTTCAAATATTCTCCACGCATTCCAAAAATTCGGTCTCGAGAGACGGTCCGGATTCCGAATAATATTCCTTCGAGTTTACGCAGCAGCCCGGCTCGATTCGGTACGCTAACAATGAGCACTCCGCCTTTGGAAAGCAGGCGCTTGAATTTTTCAATGACCGCCTCGTCATCATCCACATATTCGAGCATACTGAGCGCGACGATCGTATCGAAGTGCCGGTTCGGTGCGTCGAAGGCTTCAATGGTGCTTTGCCAATATTCAATCGAACGATCGTGAGATGCGGCCTTCGCTGCTTCAATCATTGCGGAAGAAGCATCGATCGCGGTTACCGCCCACCCGCGCTCAGCAAGATACCGGCTGAAGACTCCGGAGCCACAACCGACATCCAAAGCATGACCAGCACTCTGGGGAAGTATGCGCCCGAAAAACTTCGCGATTCGCTCCAGACGGCGCTTGAAACGGGCATCATGGATGTAGAGATCGGTCCACTCTTCAGATCGAGTATCGAAAAATGCTTCGGTGTTCACGCTCCGGCATGCTCCTCGTTTACAAAAGATGCTTCCTGTGGAGAGAAATTTTTAAGCGATTGCAGTCGTCTGGCAAGTTCGAGCTGCTCCTGCATCAGGCGCTCGATCTCGCTTTGCTCTGTAGCCAGCGCAAGTTGTTCCTGCAGACGCGACATGGCTTGCATGATTGCTTTCTGTTCGAGGATTGCAATCCCGTGGCGTGCTTGCGTGACTGCGATCTCGCTATTTAATTGATAATCCCAATGCCCGCTCGGCGCCTGATGGGTTATAGCGGATTGAACCAGTACTCGCTCGTATTCGGGCCGATCCCGGAATTCCTGAAGGAGCGACGCAACCTCCGTAGGGTCGTTGCTTTCGTTGCGTTGCAGCAAATAACCGATAAGCTCCCGAACGATTGGGTGGGTTATCAGATCGAGTGAAAAATCGGTTTCATCGAGCAGCCTCGATACGCTTATCGAATCGACGAGCATCGCCTCCAAAATGGCTGCTTCAGACCGTGGTACTGGACCTGAACTATCACTGTCAAGTTCTTTTTCTGGAATGTCTGCCACTTCTTCTTCCCGAATGGAGCTTCGATGCGACGCAGCATGTACAGGATGATCACGATCGCTGACTAATTTTTGTAATTCTGCGCTGAGCATTTGCTCGCTAATATGAAATCGCTCGCCAAGTCTTCGGATGAACAGCGCGCGTTTGATTGCATCCGGTACTTTCGAAATCGTCTCGACGATCGAGCGAATGGCACCGGCCATGCGGCCCGGATCGCGAAAGGCCCCTTGCTCTTCGAACCATTGCGCTTTCGTCTCGATGAACGATTGCCGGTGTTCGATCGCAGCTTCGAATGTGGCCGCGCCTTTTTGCCGAATAAAACTATCCGGATCTTCTCCGGCAGGCAACACGACGGTATTTACATCGAAGCCGGCTTCGATTGCAAGCTCGATGCCGCGAATGGCGGCGTTTTTTCCGGCTGTGTCGGCATCAAAGAGCAAAACGACGGACGTTGTATAGCGCCTAAGTAAATTCAATTGATCGACCGTCAGCGACGTGCCCGAAGCGGCGACGACATTTTCGATCCCGCCCTGATGCACGGCGATGACATCGGCATAGCCTTCAACCAATATCGCGAACCCTTTTCTGCGAATTTCATCTTTCGCCTGAAACAGGCCATAGAGAATTTGCGACTTATGATAGACCGATGTGTCCGGCGAATTAATATACTTTGCGACTTCCTTATTTTGTCCCGGTAAAATGCGGCCGCCAAAACCAACGACTCGCCCAGTCGCGGAAAGCACAGGAAAAATCACACGTCCACGGAATCGCTCGTACCAATCGCTCCCCTCCCTGCGTGTAATTAGTCCGGCTGCTTCCAGCAGATCGGTCGAATATCCTTGTTTGGTCAGAGCGGCGATAAGTTGACCAGGCCGCTCCGGGGCGTACCCTAAACCAAATTTTCGAATGGTCTCTGATTCGAGGCCGCGATGGCGGAGATATTCCATAGCTGCCGAGCCTTCCGGCGCACGCAGGTTGTGAAAATACCACGTATAGGAAGCGTGGAGCGTATTATACAGCGACTCGCGGGCATTGTGTGCTTGTTGCTCTTCGTCCGACTGCTGCGGCTCGATGTCAATATTGGCACGTTTTGCAAGCCGCTCGATTGCTTCCGGAAACGAGAGGCCTTCGAGCGTCATCACATACGAAAAAACGTCGCCGCCTTTTCCGCAGCCAAAACATTTGAAAATTCCCTTGTCTTCAAGGACGCTGAAGGAGGGAGTTTTCTCGTTATGGAATGGACACAAACCCGTGTAATTGCGGCCACGTTTTTTCAATCGAACATGCTCGCTTACCAGATCGACGATATTCGTCGCCTCACGGATTTGTTCGAGTTGTTCGTCCGAGACTTTCACGATGATGCGAAGCGCGAAGTTCGTACTTTAGTTTGCATAATTGCAAATCATTAATTCTTAGTCTATTCGGACTTATTTGTCCTATGGGTCCAGTAAGACTATTGACCAAACGGACGAGTGATCTGTGTCGTATCGGACGAATGCACAGTATCGGATAAACGCGTTGTATCGCGAGGCGGAATAGGATTGGCGGGCGGCGTATCATTCAGTCCATAGACGGTCACGATCACTTCATCGCCTTTGCGCTCGGCATGATAATATCCGAGTGGTTTTGTGGCAGGGCCTTTCGTCACTGCGCCCATCAGAGAAAACGTGGAGCCGTGACATGGGCACTCGAATATTTTCGCATCATTGTCATAATTCACATCGCAGCCGCGGTGCGTACATTTAATATCCACAGCCACGAATTGATCTGCGGCAACATGGGCAACGAGAATCTCTCGCTCCAGGTCATCGACGGAAAGATGATAAGTCCCTCCGATGGGCTTTAAATCGGGCGTATCGATTAAATTGAGAGGAATTTCACGAACGTCATTGGGCCCTATCCGAGAGTGGGCTTTAATCGACTTGACCGTTGCGAGATCGATGAGCGAGCCGCCGATGGCGATCCCAACCCCAGCTTTGCAAACATTTCCCAGAAAATTTCTTCGGTTCATAATAATAATTAAGAATGACGAATGACAAATTACGAATGATTCGTTCCGGTGGTTCAGCCCTGGTTTGTGACTTATACGAACAAGCAATAGAATAACCGGAGGATAAAAAGAAAAGCGGAGAATAGACAGAATGATCGTTCATTCTCTCTATCCCCCGCTTTTTTTCGATCTTTTCTTAACCAGAGTAACTCACGCTGAAAAACTCATGCATGCCATGCGGCCCTGAACTTAATTTAGCAATGCCTGCAACCGATAGAACGCGTCTTTAGCAAGTGTATAATTCGGTTCGAGATCGAGTGAGCTTTTATATTCATCGAGTGCTTCGAACCACAGTCCGCGGCGTTCCAGAATGCGTCCGTAATTATAGTGCGGAAAATGCGGCGTGGCATAGCGTTTTGCCTTCATGGCAAGTTCAAGATATGGGATCGCCTCATCGAGATCGCCTTGCTGGATCAGATACGCTCCAATATCGTTGTATGGATTGCCAAAGTCGGGATCGAGATCGATCGCCTTTCGGCACTCCGCAATCGCCGAGGTGTAATCACCGAGGAAACTGAATGCCCATCCCAGAAATGTGTGTGCCTCAGCGGTCGGCATGACCTCGATTGACTTCTTATAACTTTCGATCGCCTCGTTCAAATGACCGGACATTTGCAGCCGGTACGCGCGCTGAAGATACTCCTGCGCCCGCTCCTTGAGCGATGTTCCGTCATTTGCGTCGGCCATATTCGTCTCTTTCATAAGACTCTTTATAATTGATATTAATATATTCGAGTAATGCTCGTAGTTTGTTTCAATGTTTTTATACCTAAGAACCTAATTCATCACCTGTTAATCTAACCTGTATCTTTAGTATTACTTTTACCGTGTTGTTTCTTAATGCTACATAATCAATGCCAAATCATACATTCGTTAAAATTGAGTTGTTTAAGCCAATTTTATCGTTTTCCCTTATAAATCAGCAGCCTATTCGTTCGCTGCCGAGTTAGCGACGCCAGCTCGACTTTCATCGTAACCTTAGCGCTTAAAAGCCTCTCTTAATAAGACACTTAAACTGGCTCTAGGTAACACAAAATCATCGGACGATCTCAAATAATCGTAATTTTGCATAAGTTTATTCAACGAGCATTCTCACAATTCCAGACTTATGGCGCAGCAATTCTCATTCGATGTTGTCTCCGAGGCGGACCAACAGGAAGTCGATAACGCGATCAATCAAGCACGAAAAGAGGTCGAACAACGATACGATTTCAAGGGATCGAATACCGTAATCGACTGGAATCCGAAAGAGCGCACGATCACGCTCCATACCTCCGACGATATGAAACTCCGCGCCCTTACTGAAATTCTGAACGGAAAGATGATTAAACGCGGTGTCTCCTTAAAATCGCTCGATTATGAAAAAGTCGAGCAAGCGGCCGGAAGCACTTTGCGGCAGGTTATTAAAATCAAGCATGGACTCGAAAGCGAGCAGGCGAAGCAGATCACGAAATTAGTCAAAGACCTGAAGATGAAAGTCCAGGCCCAAATTCAGGGCGATGCCGTCCGAATCATCGGCAAAAGCAAGGACGACCTCCAGCAAGCGATCACGACACTCAAGTCGCAAAACTTCGATTTTCCTGTGCAATTTACAAACTACCGGTAAAAACATAGTTGGAGAACTGTAAAATCCGCCGTATATTTGTAGTGACTGTAGCGTAGAAATTTGAAAACCATACTTGTCGCAATAATCCTTGCCTTAGTTTGCGGTGGCTTTGCGCCGATGCCTCCCGCAGTTAAATCGGAAGCAATAGCCGATCGTTTTTCCACTGCAAAACATGCGAAGCTCGATGTCATCGTGCTCGATGCCGGGCATGGCGGGCGCGACGCAGGCGCCATCGGCACCCATGGCTATATGGAGAAGCAAGCGACGCTTGCGATTATCCTCAAGCTCGGAAAACTGATCGAGTCGCAGATGCCGGGAGTAAAGGTGGTATATACACGGAAGTCGGACACTTTCATCGAGTTGTATCGCCGCGGTGAGATAGCCAATCAGCAAAAAGGCAAGCTGTTCATCAGCGTCCATTGTAATTCTACACCGCAGAAGCCTTCGGCCGCGACCGGCTTTACGACCTATATTCTACGGCCCGGCAAGACGGACGCCGCCATTCGAGTCGCCGCGAAAGAAAATGCTGTCATCCATTACGAACAAAAACGCGAGAGGTACTACTATCTTTCGGATGTGGATTTTATACTCACCTCGATGTCCCGTAACCAGGACGTGAAGTTCAGCGAAAAGTTTGCTTCGCTGGTGCAACAGCAGTTGGACAAAAAACTCAAGATCAAAAATAATGGAGTCTCTCAAGCCGGATTTTACGTGCTTGTTGGCGCGTCGATGCCCAATGTGTTGATCGAGACCGGCTTTATCAGCAACCCCAAAGAGGAAGCTCTTCTCAAAAGTGAATCGGGGCAGACCGAATACGCAAAAGGAATTCTGGAGGCAATCCAGAAATACAAAGTGATCTACGAACGCTCGTGAAGAACTGATTCTATTTCCGTGACAATCTT
>DASZLH010000206.1:0-8907 GCA_035552495.1 Kapaibacterium sp. (SeqCode)
CGCATCGATCCTTCCACCTGGGCAACGGTCGCCGATACGACAAAAGGCGGGTTTGCTTCGCGCGCACTCTTCGTATTACCACAAGGGCGCGGGTTCGAATACATCGAGGAATATCCATATAGAGACGAGATCAAGCAAGCAGCCGAAGAAGCGCACGAAAAAATTTCTGCGGTCTCCGTCGAGCCGGGAAAATACGATCTCATCCTTCACCCGACGCACCTCTGGCTGACGATCCACGAAAGCATCGGACATCCGACGGAGCTCGACCGCATTATGGGCTACGAAGCGAACTTCGCGGGCACGAGCTTCGTCAAAAAAGAAATGCTGAATGACTTTACATACGGCTCCCGGCTGCTGAATATCGTGGCCGATCGCACGCAGGAGGGGGCACTCGCGACCGTCGGTTTTGACGACGATGGTGTTTCCTCGCAAGCGTATCCACTCATCAAAGAAGGCCAGCTTGTTGGACTTCAAACGACGCGCGAGCAGGCGAAAATGATCGGCGAAAAAGCATCCCGTGGCGAGAGCTATGCCGAAGGATGGTGGAATGTTCCATTCCAGCGGATGCCGAATGTTAGCTTGCAACCAAATCCAAAACCGACTTCACTCGATGATATCGTGAAAGATACCGACAAAGGAATTTTGATCAAAGGCAACTCGAGCTACTCGATCGACCAGCAGCGATACAATTTCCAATTCACGGGCCAGGTCGCATACGAAGTGCGCGATGGCAAGATCACGCACATGCTACGCGACGTGGCCTACTACGGCAAAACTGCTAAATTCTGGGACGCGCTCGATGCGCTCGGCGACGCGAGCACGTATATGCTCGGCGGTGCGATGTACGATGGCAAAGGCGAGCCGCAGCAATCGAATCCCGTCTCGCATGGCTGCCCGGTCGCGCGATTTTCGAGCCAGCGCGTAATCAATACGCGCCAGCAATCGGCGAATAGTAAGAAGCAGATGTGACCTGGATTACGCTGATTAAAGTGATTAAAGAAATGATGGACTGTCAAATTTTGGACGAATAGGTTTTCCTTTCATGCATCGAGCTTGTTTACCATCATTAAATTGACGTAATCCATTCGATTTGAAAAATTTGAACGACTATCGGTTTAATAATCACAATCAGCCTAATCCAAATTGACTGTCCATCAGTTTAATCATTTTTAATCAGCGTAATCCAGGTGAAAATTCTCGACCTCGACGAACTCGAATCGCTATCCAAAAAGATATTAAGTTTCTCCAAGTCGGAGTGGGCGGAAGTCTCGCTCGATAGCAATCATTCGGCGAACCTCCGCTATGCTGCGAATACCGTGACGACCAGTGGATCGCGTAGCGATACGGGCGTCAATATCACGGCGGTCAATGGACTTCGGGCCGGTTCGATGGCAACGAACGATCTCTCGGATGACGGATTACGCCGGGCGGTCCGGCGCGCGGAAGAGATTGCATCGCTTGCACCCGAGAATGAAGAACTGATGCCGCCGCTTACCCAGAAGCAGGACTATCTTCGCTCTTCGGAATACGATGCGGCCAGTACCAATCTCGATTGGGCTGCCGAGCAGCGCGCGAAGATTGCCGCCGCAGCTATTAAAGAAGCCGCAGCTCACGATTTACAATGCGCCGGCTTTATTGAATCTGGCATCAGTCATAATGTTTATCGAAATTCGAAAGGCATTGTGGTCGGCGAACAGCAGACACGTACGACGTTTTCGACCACGATGCGCTCCGCCGATGGACGCAGTAGTGGATGGAACAAACGCGCTTCTTATGCCATAGCGCAGCTCGACGCGCAAAGCGCAATCATTCGGGCCGGCGAAAAATGCCGCGCATGGAAAAGCCCGAAGGATATGGACTCGGGAGTTTATAAAGCCATTCTCGAACCCTCGGCCGTGGCCGATCTCGTGCAGCAATTCGCGTGGTCGCTCGATGCGCGTGAAGCCGAAGAAGGCCGCAGCGCATTCTCGCGTCCGGGCGGAGGCACCGCGCTCGGCGAGACCATTGCACATGAGAAAGTCCATGTTTATAGCGACCCGACTCACCCAATTGCACCGGCCGGTATTTATGGCGATAGCGGACTCGCGCTAAAGCCGACCGACTGGATTCAAAATGGCAAGCTCACAAATCTCACACGCGATCGTTATTGGGCTGGCAAGACGAATAAAGACCCAATGCCTGGGCCTTCCAATCTTATTATGGATGGAGGCACGATGCTTCCAGAGGATTTTCTCACCAATGTGCGCGAAGGTCTGCTCGTTACCAGCTTCTGGTATATTCGCGATGTCGATAACGAAACATTGCTCAAGACGGGCCTCACGCGCGATGGACTTTTTTGGGTAGAAGATGGCAAGATTGTTTATGGCGTGAATAACTTCCGTTGGAATGAATCGCCACTCGCAATGCTACAGAATATAATCGATTTTTCCAAACCGGTCGTTACCGCTCCCCGCGATGGCTGGGACGGTATGCCAATGTATGCGCCGATGCTCTACGTTTCCGGTTTCAACTTCGCTTCTTCGAGCGACGCGGTATAAGAAATTAATGGAAACGGAGAGATGGGCAAGGCGTGGAGATGGATTGGAACGGAATCACTCTTTCGCAGCATTGCATTATTATGCACAATGAATTTGAAGCGATTATAGAACATGATGGGGAATGGTTTGTCGCTTATTCGCCGGAGATACCCGGTGCAAATGGTCAGGGCCTGACTTCGGAGGAGGCTCGTCGAAATCTTGCGGAAGCTATTGCTCTCATTCTCGAAGATAGTGGTGGTGGAATATATCTGATGACGCGTACATAAGTCTCTGCCTCCCTTAAAAATTCGCACGCACTTCTGCTCGCGCATTGTGAACGGTGATTCGCTCGCCAGTTGTGCCGAGCACATCTCCGGGCGCATTGCGGCCATCGTAAGCAAGCGTCGCTACGATACCGCTGCCAAATTGATAGTCCAATGCCAGACTCCAGAGCCATGTAACTCCAACGCTCCGGCCATTGGTAAGCGCATACGGAAGCTGTATGGTCGAAGAAGCTTGCTCGGAAGAGAGATTGAGATTTAATTCGTCGCGCTCGATTTGTCCTCTGAGTCGCGCGCGCGTTTCGATCGCATAACTCGAACGTAGCGTGACGGCATTGGTGAAAGCAGTCGCTTCGGGATCGAACGAATGCTCGACGGCGCGCGATAGCTCGAGTCTGCCGCCATAGTCGAAGAGCGATCCTATGGGATGATAACTCCAATCGGTTGTGAGTCCAAGCTGGGAAGTATTATGCGGCGGATTGACCGAAAGCGTATCGGAAGACGCCTGATCGGTCGTAGATGTAATTGTGGTTTCGTTCGTTAGCTCGAATGATGGACGAAACCTCGCGCGGAGCGAGCGCTCGACTTGATAGGTGCGTTGCAGTCCGGTATTGTATTGCGTAGCGCTCTCGCGTTCGAGATAATGCAACCGGTACGATTGTGCCGCATCGTTTTCGAGAATGTTGAAGTCTTGTTCGATCTCCATTAGCCCCTGGATAGTCGTCGAATCGTTTCGAAAGTGTGAGAGACGGAAAAAATAAATATCGGTTGGGACCGTATCGAGACTTGTTTCATTGAGCTTGATGTAGGATTCGCTCGAAATATCGGCGAGTGCTTTCCCGGTCCAGGTTGCAGCATTTTGAAGCTCGAAAAGATCGCGTGGCGCAATGCGAAGTTGTAAGCTCGACCGTAAATTCGTGGTAGGAAACAGTTGTTCGGTCGGCACTGAGATCAGAATAAAATTGCCCTGATCGGTGTAGCGTGCTGGCGCGAATTCATTCGGGTCCGCTCTCCCATTGTGATTGGAATCGCCGAGATATTGATAATTCCCGAGCCCCGGTTGTACCGGGAGAAAAATTTGCTGAAGCCGTGCGGAGCGCTGATTGGATATTTCATACAACGCTTCGGCGCTGATGCCGCGCGAAGCCAGCACATAACGCGGTTCGAAGCGTAAGAGCAACGTCGATTGATTGCCGCCATTCAACGCAAACGATAACGAATCGGTATAGTGCTTATCGCGTAAGGTCAAATCAAGTGTAGAACTAAATCCTCCGAGGTTTTGCAGTGCAGCGATAAAGTGACTCGTGTTCGCATAGTTTACTCTTGCAAGCGCGCCATTACGCGCACTGTCTTCCGTTCGGTAATTATATTCTCCGGTAAAGGAAAGTAGATTGCCCAATCGTAATTGTGCCGTTGGTCCGTACGTCTTGTAATGGAAACTATTGCCGGTGAGTGAATCAACGCTTTCGATAGGGAGCTGAAACGGCGTCGCATTCTTCGTCTCTTCGCCATATTGAAATCCAAGAGATAGTCCGTTGGGTCCAAGCCGCATCGATTTTCCTATCTGACCGGAGAGCCGCCGCCATAGTGCTTGCTCGTGAGTGGAAGAGTCATGCGTGGGTAGCCGTTCAGCGGCAAGCAAAATGTGTGGAGTCACTCCAGAGTCTTCGAGTAATTCGGCATGTCCATAGATGCGCTGCGAGGAAAATTGCAACTCCTGCCGTTCGAGATCACCGTAGCCGCCTTCGAGAATAAGCGATTTATTAGGTCGCAATAGTAAATCGGTTTCCTGATGGAGTTCACTCGATCCGAGCGCGTTGGTTAACGAGTTGGTCTGCGGGACGTCGTTGCCATAAAGGCGCTGGAATTCCACATCTTCGATGCGGTCGATGGGCGTAAAGTCTTTACCCACGTGACGTTCGGTTGCGCGAAGCTCGGCATAACCAATAATCGGAATGGTATCGGCGAAGAGCGCGCCGGCGCGAAACGCATTATCAGTGATCGATGGAATAGCTGCGAAGCGATTGGGGGCGAGTGAACTCGATGCGAATTCGCCCGTGAGTCCAAAATTTTTCGTTATACGCGCATTGCCACTGAATGCCATGACCTGATGGAGTTGCGGAAGCGGCAGATAGGCAAGCGTATCGTAATCGCCGAGCTTTGGGCCGGCGAATTGAAATTCGCCAATTCCCAGGCGTGTATAGGCGCCATTTCCTGTGCCGGCATATCCGAAGGTCACATTGTAGAGCGCATTTAGTGTGTCGAGTGGTGAGTACCGGTAAAAGCGGACGGGAAGATTATTCACGATGGAATCGATGCGCACGTAGCTTCCTTGCGCGATTCCCTGCGCATTGCGTCCGGCGAATACTACGCCCGATTTACTCGCGGCTAAAGGATTGCCTCCGGCTTGCCTCAGGATTGCGCGGTCGCTATCCGAAAGCGTAAGATCGAGCGGCGCATCCTGATTATCGCCCTCGCGTAAGTAGGTAGCCGAAAGATTGAATGCTCCATTGAATAGCTGCGCTTTACCGTTAGTAGCGAACAGCGATCGGCTGTATTGCTGATCGGAATATTCGAAGTCGATCGTAATTCGGGAATCGCTCGTAATAAGTCGACGGGGCTGAAAAGTGACCTGGCCAAGCGCATAGTCGATAATATAATCGTTTCGCTCGCCGCGCACTTGCAGCACGCCATCGACGTATACATGCTCCGTACCGGCAATAATAATAATAGCAGGCTCGCCATTTTTTCCGGAGAGGCGATAGGGCCCCTGAAAAGCTTCCTGACCTTGGAATGTATTCGTCGTAAACTGCCCGCGGGGCGCGGCGCCGGTAACAAGGAGCGATCCATTGTCGATCTGCGCCGTCGCTTCCGCACCGATAAGATTGCGCGAGATTACATCGAATGTGCTTTGGCTGAATGCTTTGAATGCTTCATCCCGGCCGCTCGTAATGCCAAGCGGCGCCACCGATTGATATTGCTTCGAAGGATCGGTCGGAGAATTCAGATCGAGCACGAAATCTCCGAGCGTCGAAGTAAAATGCTCGCCCGCTTTAATTCGGATAAAGACCTTGTCGATGTCGTTCAGCGTCTGTGTTGTGCCCTCTGGTTGGATGGGAGTATTGTCCTCCGTGAGTGCGCCGGTGATATTCACATCGCGCGCGACATCTCCCGAAAATTGCAGGTTGAACCCGCTCGTAAGTGAAAGATCGCGATTCGATCCGACCTGAAATCCGCGGCTGATCGATCCGGACTTCTGAAAATTATTGAATATATCGCCCTTATCGGCCACGGGTTCGGTCGTTGCAATTCTCTCTAATGGATGATGCGAGGAATCGAGTAAATTGCGAAGGCTGTCGCCCAGCGTCGAAGCTTCCAGTTCGTGCCTCGAATAGGTCGTCTTCATCTCGATCGGCAACGCAAAATAGCTGACCGTAAGCCTATGAGTTGAGGACGAACCCGCCGGAAACATCAGTAACCGGAGCGGGTTGCTGAGAAGAATAATCCGGTGCAGTGTGTCGATGGAGAAATCCGAGGGCGACTGGAGAAAGAACGAAGAATCGACCTGAATGCGTAACCGAGAAAAATCGGGAAAATTATCAGGCAATGCAATGACAGAATCGGCGGGCGATTTCAGCGTGATAGAGAGCGTTCGCGATTGTGAGAACAGGGCCGAAGGCATAAGTCCCAGTAACAGGACGAACGCCACGCAGGATACGATGGAGCTGGTCCTACGCTCCGTGCAGAACAACGACGAATTCTCCTTTGAACGGGCGTTCGAGAAACTGGTCACGTAATTCTAAGAGCGTACCACGGGCAACCCGTTCCTTCGTCATCGTTAAATCCATCGCGATGCAGGCATGCCGAGATGAGCCAAAGCCAAAGAGAAGGTCGTCGAGGAGTTGACTAAGCCGATATGGCGCTTCAAGCATAACGATCGTTTCTTTATAAGATGCAAGCTGTTTTGCCCGCAGTTTTCGGGCGGCCTTATCTCGCGGAAGGAATCCGGCAAAGAGGAAGCTCTCGGCAGAAAAGCCGCTTACAATAAGGGCAGCAAGTATACTCGATGCGCCCGGCACCGAGGAAACCTCGATCCCTTCTTCGATGGCGCGGCTCACGAGTTCGCTGCCGGGATCAGCGGTGAGTGGTGTGCCGGCATCCGAAATAAGGGCGAGCGATTTGCCTGCGCGAAGCATGTCGAGCGCCTCACGGGTGGCAGTCTTTACGGTATGCTCATTGAGCGGCAGTAATTCTTTTTCGATTTCAAACACATGCAGGAGACGGCGCGCCGGTTTAAGATCTTCGCAGAGGATGACATCGACGCTGCGAAGTATATCGATCGCGCGCAATGTAATATCCCGATCATTGCCGATGGGTACCGAAACGAGCCAAAGCTTTCGCATTGCGGACACTGTTCGAAATTAGTATTCCGGTTCGGAAGAGGGGGCGGCTGTCCGCTGATTTTTGCGATACTCTTCGATGAAGAGAAGAATGACCGCTGTCGATGGCACCGCGATCAGCAGCCCGACAAAACCGAGGAAATATCCGAAAATGAGAAGCGCGAGGATCATGAGTATCGGCGGCAGACCGACGCGTGGCCCGATAATACGCGGACCAATAATATAAACTTCTAAAAAGTGCAGTCCTGCAATAACGAGAATGCCACTCGATATTACAGCTAAGTTGAGCTCCATCGTAAGAAAAATTACGAGCTCCACGATAAACATGCTGAAGATCATTCCGACAATTGGGATAAGATCGGAAACCGCGAGGATAACTCCTAGGAGACCCGCATAGGGAATTCCAAGTATGCTATAAGCAATCGCACCGAGAATCCCGATGAGCGTTGCCACCGTTGCCTGCCCGCGAACGTACGCATAGACCACGCGATCGACATCCGCGACCGTTTCCGCGCGGGCCTTCGGATCTTTTGCTGGAAATAATTGATCGAGGAGCGGGCCGATCTTTGGCCAGTCCTTTAGGAAATAGAACATGGCGACCGGCACGATAATGAGGTTCAGCGTCCGTTCGAGAAATTTCGGAAGTCCGGTAACAATATCGAAGACAAGCTGGGGCACGAATGCGACCGCTTTACGCAATTGCGGCGCTGCCTGGGCGAGTACGACCTGATCGACCAAAGATTCCGGAAGGCCGAGCGAGATGAGCAGATTTCGTAGATGAGCTTGATCGAACGTATTGGCGTGGACACGAACAAAATAGGTGAGCCGCGTGATGAATGCTTTGGTCTGCTGCGCGAGGCTCGGAATAAAAATCCATCCGGCGGCAATGAGTATTCCGCTAAAGAGGAGGACAATGAGAAGGGAACTCCAAGTCCGGTTCATGCGCCGGCGTTCGTGCAGCAATCCGACGAGTGGGTTGAATAAATAGGCCAGCACGGCCCCAATAATAAACGGAATGAGTAAACCGGAAAGCGTTACGAAGAACCAGACCGCAAAGAGCACAAATGCCGCTACCATTAATTTGCGCGCGGCATAATACTGGCGAAACGGAGCGAGAAGTATATAGAGTACAAAGAGTATTACAAAAGGATTAAGGACCGATCGGACGAAAAAGGCAAGCGCGATCAGCGCGAGGCCGCCGATGGCGATCGGCAGCGCATCATATCGGGGCGAAAAAACATGCCGCTCTGCACTATGCGTGGGATTTGGCTCGCTGCGGGGTGCTTCCATCATTCTTCCAACTAACGCTAATGATTCAGGAAGAAATCGCTTCATGTGAACTGAATTTCACCGAATTCGATTAAAGAAAGGGACCAATCGGTCGCATAGGATGAATTTCCTATGGTTGAAGTCTATGAGCGGCTGTATGATGCGGCGTTGGTATCATTCCGCCCATAAAATGAGAATATTTTGAACTTGCGGTTGGCAGATTGCCCTGTTCCAATTCGGCAAATTATTATAAAATCGCGCACAAGAAAACGTGCGTGTATTATTGCTGCCCTATTTTTGATCGCATCATGTGCGATGGGCGCGGGAGTGCGTGCATTCGATGGCAGTACTAAGCCCGTTCAACAGATTCAGGTCCGGGAATTAAGCCGCTCCGGAAATTCCGTTACAATCGAAATTACGATTCCGCCCCCCGGTTTCGAT
>DASZLH010000207.1:0-4519 GCA_035552495.1 Kapaibacterium sp. (SeqCode)
CTATTACATTCATCATGTTTTAGGTAATGTCAAAGAGGTGGAACCCCTCTTTCAACTACCACGCACGAAAATCTGTGCGGTAGGCGGCGGGCCAGGGTCCGATGTTCTTGGAATCTTGAAGTATCGTGAATCTATTAAGTCAAATACTCATATGGTGTTTCGGTTGATTGACCGAGAACAATTGTGGATGGATTCATGGATGAATGTCCGCGACCACATCGGAGATTCACTTGGAATTGAAACTGACGCTTTGACTTTTGACGTCGCGAAGCCGGAGACCTATAAAAAGTTCACCGCGCACCATGATGCAGACCTATACACTTTTAGTTTTTTCATAAGTGAGGTCCTCGGAGCGCGCGAAACGGCGCAAGCTTTCTTTGAATTGCTTTTCGAAAAGGCGAAGCACGATTCGCAATTCTTGTTTATCGATAATAACGACTCTCGTTTCTTCGGATGGTTCGATAAAATGGCCGAGAAGGCAGGATTAGAGTTGCGGTACACTCAGAATCGCACAGTCAAAGTTTGGGATTCAGATGAAGATAAACGCAATTTTGGGGTCTACTTTTCGAAGTTCAACTTTCCCAAGCTTGAATCTGATGTCGCAATTAGATTGTATCAAAAGCCATGATCATTTCGGCGAGTTATAAGACGGACATTCCTGCCTTTTATGCCGAATGGTTTATGAAAAGGCTCGAGGCAGGCTTTTGCATCGTTCAAAACCCATTCAATGGACATCAAAAGCGTGTTCCGTTGGAAGGATCTGCTATTGATGGCTTTGTATTTTGGACTCGAAACGCGAACCCATTCAAGAAAGCCTTGGCGCTGATTTCCCAAAGAAGAGTTCCATTCTATATTCAATATACAATCATTGGTTACCCGCGCTCGTTGGACGTTTCGGTGCAACCTCTTGAAAAAGCAATTTCCAATTTCCGCGAATTAGCTGTGGCTTACGGCCTATCTGCATTGGTATGGCGCTACGATCCAATCTTGTTGACACATGAAGTTGACGCTGACTGGCATCTGAAAAATTTTAGTCAGATAGCTAGTCAACTTGCTGGAAACACGAATGAAGTTGTCGTGAGCGTTATGCATCCATATGCAAAGACAATTCGCAAGCTTCGAAACGCGAATGTAGAACTTGGCTTGTTGGATAGCACTTCCGATCTTTTGTCGGAAATGGTGAGGGAAGCAAATAGAAATGGCATGAAGTTGAGTATCTGCGCTCAGCCTGAACGCATTCTGACAGGGAGCATACCTGCGAAGTGTATTGATTCAATTCGGCTATCCGAGATTCTTGGAAGACCTTTCAAAGCACGAATGAAAGGCCAACGTCCAGGTTGTGAATGTGACGAAAGCATTGACATCGGTAGTTATGATACGTGCCCGCATGGATGTGTTTATTGCTATGCCGTAAATGACGTGGGGCAGGCACTCCGTAATTATAAAACTCATAATGTGAATGCTCTTGGCTTAAACTTGCGCCAGCCTTCTGTAATCCCTCCGGACGATCTCGTTCTGCTTTGACACCTCTCTTTTTCAACAAAATCAGAATTTATCAACAAAAAAAGGAGCACGCGACGAAGGAGGAAACTCTTCAACGGGTGCCCATGTGTTAAATATACACTTGAAGGGAGGTTACAAAATGAGCGGAAAAAATGAGAATCATTATTACGTAGAACGCCGAGACGACGGAAAGTACGCTGGCATTCGAGGTGGTGCTGCAAGAGCCGGATTCACAGGCCCAACTCAAGCAAACGTGATCCAGCAAATTCAACAGAAAAACCCTGAAGCACCAATTCATGTGGAGCGTCAGAGAAATACCTCGAAGGGTCAGCCTGATTGGTGGCGTAAGCCGTAACTTAAATTCCTAAAAATTATTCAAGCCCTGAAAGGGCGATGTAAAACCCAGCGTTGTACATCGCCCTTTCAGGGCTAATAATTTTTTTCGTTATTCAAACCCAGGGTTCCGCTTCGCTTCACCCTGGGCTGCGAGCACATCGTGCCTTCGGCACTTATATTCGAATAGTCACAGAGTGACGACATGTAATCTCACACTGCAATTACATGTCGTCCCTTGCGGGACTCTGATTCGTTCGGCCATCTCATACCGGTGACTTACGTCACCGGCTATTAACATGGCGTGTCTTCGGCACTAATTCATGCTGTCCCTCCGGGACTCTATCTCTTAAAAAAACGCTAACCCCGGGCTGACGCCCGGGGCTACTAATATGTCGTGGCTCTGCCACTGAGTTCCTATCCCCAAAATCCCTATAATCCCATAAATCCCGGTTCAGACAACAGGTACGCATTTTTGCCCGGCCATCTCTGAACGTGCTTTCTGGCATGGCCGTTAGGCTCAGGATGAAGAAACGCCTTCTCCCGTTCCTGCTCGCCGCGGTCTTTGGTCTTGGTTCGTCGAATGCCTTTGCGCAGCAAAGACGCACCATAGGTGTGCCCGAGATAGCGAAGGTGTCGGTCGAGCCGGCGCCGAAGAGTATCATCGTAAAATTCCGAAGCGCGGCGGGCATGACCGACCCGAAACTTCTGGCGCTGCTCGCGAGCGTCAGCACGAGCGCCCACGCGATCAAGCCGGTGTTTAAGCGTCCCCCACAGCAGGGAATGCGCGTTCAGAATATCGCTCTCGATGATTTTGGAATTGGACGCATCGTGCAAGTGCCGCTCAGAGAAGGCTTATCGGCGCAGGATGCCGTCCGCGCTTTAGTTAATGACACAGCCTTCGAATATGCCGAGCCGAATTACCGGTATCATATCGAAGGCAAGGTCATCCCAAACGATTCTCTCTTCGATGCGCAGTGGTGGCTAAGGAATATTCATGCGCCGGAAGCGTGGCAGGTCACCGAAGGCGACAGCACGATCAAAATTGGATTTGTCGATACGGGCGTCGAGTGGCTGCATCCCGATCTGGTCGATCAGTTCGCGGTGGATCCGCTCGAAGACATCAATCATAACGGCCTGTTCGATCCGTGGCCTTCGGATTCTATCGGCATGGACGCCCACGGACATCTCGTGCATGGCGATCTCGATGGCATCGATCACGATGGCAACGGCTACGCGAACGATGTGATCGGCTACGATTTTGTCGATCAGGAATCGCTGAACGTCGGCGATTGGTCGGGCCGCGATCCCATTCCGCAGGATGAGAACGGGCATGGCACAGCGATCGCGGGAATTCTCGCGGCGCGTCAGAATAATCATATCGGCGTGAGCGGCATTGCGCCGAAGTGTAAGCTCGTCGCGCTCCGGGCCTTCGATGCTACCGGCGTTGGCGAAGATGATGACATCGCTTCCGCGATTGTCTATGCTGCCGATAATGGCGTTCGCATTCTCAATCTATCGTTCGGCGATATTGTGCCATCCCTGTTGCAGCGCGACGCCATTCGCTATGCGACGAGCAAAGGTACGCTCGTTTTTGCATCGAGCGGAAATGAAGGCGGCGTCGGTCCGCACTACCCTTCCGATTTCGACGAGTGCGTTTCCGTCGGCGGCACGACGAATTATCCGTCGGAAGATCTCTCCTACGCATTTACGACGCACGGCGAAGGAATGGACGTCGTCGCTCCCGGCGAGAATGTAATGACGACGCTCGTCGGAGATAGCTATGGCGAAGTAAGCGGCACGAGCGCCAGCTCTCCCATCGCGGCGGGCATTGCCGCGCTTTTGCTTTCGGAGCATCCCGATTATAGCCCGCTCGAACTTCGCTCCGTATTGGAATCGACCACGCAGGATATTCTCACCGCCGGTTACGATACGTATAGCGCGAATGGCCGCGTCGATGCATTCCGCGCCCTGAGTTACAAAGGCGGCGCTGCAATTAAACTGACATCCCCGCATACGCTGGATGCCTTCCACATTGGCGATACGGTGCGCTTTATGGGCAGCGCAGTCTCGACGTTGTTCACTCGCTACACGATTGATTACGATAGCGGCTCGTCGCCGACAGTAAATGGAACGCCGTGGACAAATATCGCGTCGAGCGATTCTCAAACGCTAAACGGCACACTCGCTGCATGGGATACACATAATATTCTCCCTGGATATTATACCGTTCGCCTCGCAGTGCAATCGACAGATGATCGCAGCACTGAAGAGCATTTTGTTATCATGCTCGAAAGTAATACGCCTAAATTTATCTCATTCGAAGTCGATACTATTTTTGTGAATAATCGGCGGGGTCTGCTTATTAAATCTGTTTCGGATAAGCCTGCAACGCTTCGCATTTTAGCGATAAGCAATGCATCGCAAGTAACAAAAGCAGACGACCGCCTCGGCCTCGAACATTTCGTACTTCTCAAAAGCGAAGATATTTCCTCAGACGTGCCGCTCTCGATTCGTGCAATTTTGACTTCACCTGACGGCGATTCGTCTTCGATGGGAACCATCGCGACGATCCCGAGCGAAGGTGTATCTCAAGTTGGATTTCACGAAAAACCATATTCATTGCCGCCGGGATTCGCGCTCGATACGGTGCTTGCGACAAGCACGGGAAATGAAGTGATCG
>DASZLH010000208.1:0-5094 GCA_035552495.1 Kapaibacterium sp. (SeqCode)
GGAGCGGAACCCTGGGATCGGGATGGGATTGGGCACCTCGATGTTTGTATAAACCGCCGCTCCTCCCCGCGCCACCAGTAGCGATTCGCGGTCGCTGACGATCCTCGATACAATGCGAATCGCGTCCGGCCCGGAAATACGCACGATCGCCAGCGCGCTCCGTACTTCGGGAGTGCTCAAGGCTGCGATTGTATCATGAAATTGGCTTAGCATGGGAATCTGCTAAGTGCGAAAGGGTAAAAATCAATCCCTAAGGACTTTCCTCATGCGTCAGCTTTGAGAATTGAGTATATTTGTCACTCAAATTCCCCTATGCTTATGGCTTTTCGTAGAATCCTTCTTGTCTTAAGTATTTCGATTGTAGTTACCTCTATTGCAAGCTCGCAATCCTGGAAGTATATTGCACCGATGAAGCATGCGAGGTCATGGCACCGAGCTATTTTACTCCAATCTAATAAAATTCTTGTTATCGGAGGCACCGATGGTTTTACGGCTCTCAACTCCTGTGAATTATACGATCCACTTAAAGATGTGTGGTCAGATGCGGGTTCGCTGAATGTTCCTCGGTATCGATTTCAAGCCTGTCTGCTGGACGATGGTCGAGTATTTGTCGCCGGTGGGCTTACCGATATGGGCGTCCAAACCACTGCAACTTGCGAAATTTTCGATCCTTCCGCTAACACTTGGAAGATGACCGCAACAATGAGCGATCCGAGAGAGGAATTCGAAGCTTGTGCGATCCCGGGAAATAAAATCGTCCTTATCGGAGGTCTTGATGCCAATAAACCGCACTATCTGAATTCGGTTGATCTCTTCGATGTCGCAACAGAAACTATTACAGCACTTCCTCCACAACCAGAAGCAACTTCAACAGTTTGCGCAATATACAGCTCGCAAAAAAATGCTATCTTTACATTCGGAGGTAATCAGGATGGGTTTGGCGGGTTTAAAGGAAAGATGACTCAAAAATTTTCTCTTGACGATGGTAACTGGTCAAATGTTGATTCAATGATTGATAGACAAGGTGCTCAATTCAATACGATTGTTAATCCAATTTCCAACGAAATTTACCTGTTTACAAACGATACTGCTTATCCACTACGCCTGACATCGGATGTCGAAGCCCTCGACCCAAGTACCGGTCACTGGCATTTAACAGGTACTATCACACCCCGAACAGATCCTCGCGCAATTTTAATTGACGATTCGATCGCTCTTACTGGTGGCATTGACGCATATAATCATCAAATATCTAATTGTTCGTGGTACTCTTTTATCACTAATAAATCGCGCGAGGGTACCCCTCTGCTTGAGCCTCTAACAGCTCATTCAAATATCTATTTAGCTCAACAAGATACTGATGGTTGCGCTATATTCAGAAAACTACTTGTAATTGGTGGCGAAACAACAGGAGGAATTTCTACTCCACATTGCGAGCTACTCGATTTAGGAAAATCATTCCTAACCGGTATGACGATAGCTGAGACTCATCGTTCGAGTGCGTCGTCTTATTTCGGACATCCCGATTCACTCCCACTACTTATCGATGTTAATCCATCGATGAATCTCGACTCGCTGTGGCCCTATTTCCAGACAATTTCCGGTACGTATGCCTGGGATTCTTCTGTCGTTCAATTTGCGGGATATCTGCCTCCGAATGGCTGGACCGTGACTGGGCTAACATCACATGGTAATTCAGAAGACATCAGCATACAGAATATATCATCACAACCCACGCATCCACTTTCAATCGGGACAGCGCTTTTTCTTCCACGCGTGCATACGGCTGCCTCGAGGAGTGTAGCTCTTGCCGGCCTTTCATTTAATATCGGAGATAAAACACTGTCACAATGTATCTCTGCAAATGAGGATGGAATTTGGTCGGTCTATATTCTGGGCGATGAAGGAGTGACTCGTTTGGCGGGTGAAACATCCTCCATTTCCATTCAATCGATCGAGATGGAATCCGGGAAAGTCGAAGTAGTGTATTATGCTCCCTGGTTATCGTCTAATAAGCCACGCTTCGAAGTTTACGATATGCTCGGACGTTGCGTGAGCGTTACAGAAAATAATCCTGAAGCAACTACAATATCGATCGATGTGCACCAAATACCATCGGGTGCCTATCTTCTTCGATTGATCGATGGCGCTGCCGTTACTTCTAAAATCTTCGAGATAAAAAGATGATCATTCTATCGCATCATAGTCCCGGAGGGACGAAGTATTGCAGCGCAGGGTCGAGCGCAGCGGAACCCTGGATCCGCAATTCATTTGCAATTTAGGAGTCCTGTAAGGACGATATACTCCGCCACCTTCGGGACTAATAATTTTTTTCGCATCCATAACCCAGGGTTTCGCTCGCAGGCTCGCTTCACCCTGGGCTGCGAGTACTTCGCCGCTTCGCGGCTATAATCCTGCTGACTATTTCTTCTTCCCGCCCGGCAGGCCTTTGCCGGCGTATTGCTGCTTGCGGACTTCGCGCTGCTGCTGTTCCATCGCCTGGAGTCGTCCCATGAGTCCGCCGCCCTTGGATTTTTTCGGGTCGGACTTCATTGCTTCGAGCGAGGGCGGCGTCGCAATTTTCGTGAGATAAAATTGCTGCGCGAGTCCGAAGATGTTGAACATGAAATAATAGAGTCCCACCCCCGACGGCAAATTGTTGAACATGAAAATGAAGACGATCGGCATGATATAGGCCATCGATTTTTGCCGCGGATCGGTCACGGTGAATAGTTGCTGCACGAACATCGTGATAACGAGCAAGAGTGTAAGGCCGCTCATTTGCTCGCCTAAAAGCGGGAGCTTCGTGCCAAAATGGAAGAGCGCGTCGGGTACGGAGAGATCGCTGATCCAGAGTCCGAACGGCGCCTGCCGAAGCTGGATCACATTGCGCAGCACGGCATACAGCGCAAAGAGGATCGGCATTTGCAATACCATCGGCAAACATCCTCCGGCCGGATTTACGCCATACGTTTTATAGAGCTTCATCAGCTCTTCGTTCATTTTTTTCGGATCTTCTTTGTATTTATCGCGGAGCTTCGTGACCTCCGGCTGCAATACCTGCATCTTGCGCATCGAGCGCATCTGGCCCGTCGAGAGCGGGACGGTAATCAGCTTGATGAGAATAGAAAACACGATAATGACGAGTCCCCAATTTGCGATGAACCCATGCAGCCACAGGAAGAGCGGCATCATCAGGTAGATCGAGATCGGCCGCACGACAAAGCTCCAACCGAAATTCATCGACTGCTCCAACCCCACACCGAGCGCCGAAACGCGCTCGTATTCGAGCGGGCCGAAATAGAGATTAAAACTAAGCGTTTCCGTTGGCGTATGGCCGATTGGAATGTCAATGCTCGCAGAATACTTCGCGATGACTCCGCCATCAGGCGCTTGCATGCCTATGCCCGAAAGCTCGGAAGCGATCGCTTTCGTGCCGGTCGGGATGACCGCCTGCTCGAAATATTGATTGCGCATTCCAGCATATGTAATATCGCCATTGACTGGCTTGGTCATGAGAGCGCCTGCTTTTGTTACGGTCAGGTCTTCCAGTTCGCCGGCTACACCGGCAAATGCTTTTGCATTCGCTGTTTCGGTCGAGTTGAGTTTTTCCTCATAAGGGAGAGGATTATCGAGCGAGGCAGTGTAATGATAGCCGCTGATCGCCGTTTGCAGTCCGACGAGCTTATAGTCGATGCCGATCAAATATTTGCTGCCGGTAATATGGAAGATCTTTTCAATCGTCCGGCCAGAATCGAGATGATAAACTGCCGAAAAAGAAATGCTATCGCTGTCGCCAATCGCCAGCGACTTTGGATCGAGCACGAATGGCAGCGCATTGGTCGCGACGGTCTTGCCATCGGAGGCGACAAACTTGAGGTCGATATCCCCGCCGCGGTAGTCCTGATGATTGACAAGATCGAGCGGTTTGTGGTCCCAGGTTTTATATTTTTTGAGAATAAAACTCGAAATCGCCGCGCCGCGCGAGTCGATCGTGGCAGTGAAGAGCGGCGTTTCAATCGTTTTCGTGGACTGTGCGAGCGAAGTATCGGGACGAAATACGGTGGATAACGATTGAGGATTTGCAGCTGGTGACTGTAAAGCAGCTTGCGCGGACGTGGATTCCGCGGAAGGTGCTGCCATGCGAGAGGAGTCCACTACGTGAGAGGTATCCGCTGTGGTCGGTTTTTGCACGGGTTTGGCCGGCTGCTTGCTCATCAGCGTAAACCAAACTATGAGGACGAGCCCGATAAGCACAAAACCGAGCGTAGTCGAATTTTTAGAATCCATTCAAATAATAATAAATAGCCGAACTGGGATTTTTAGCAAATATTTCATATTTGCCCCAAAGGCGAGGCCCGAAACGCTGCCATGCAGGAGAAGGTTTAGTACGGGAAATATTGTAGAGAGTAACAGGAATTGCTATTAGGGCAGCAGATCTGCAATAGCCCGCTCTAATTCCGAGAAGGCAAACGGTTTTTTAAGATGATGGTGAAATCCGGCGTTACGACTTCGCTCGAGATCGCCATCGGTCGTAAATCCGCTGATCGCAATGGCTTTCATGGGCCGCTCTTTGTGAATCGCCTGCAGCAAGTCGTACCCATCGCCATCGGGGAGGCCAATATCGCTGACCAGAAGGTCGAACTCCAACTCACGGGCGCGTTCGAGGCCGTGTGCCAGGCTGTGCGCGGTCGTCACTTTATATCCGCGCCGTTCCAGCAAAATTTTGAGTGTAAGGCTGGTATCGCGGTGGTCGTCGACAAGCAAAATGTGCCCGCGATGCTGTGAAGCTGCGGGGAAATGCTCCAAAATGGGATCCGATTTTTTAGGGTCCATAAAAGACGGGGGCGAATGTGTTTGGCAACACAGCTCTGCCGGATGGAAGAGTAACCACACAATCCCTCAGTCAGTTTAATAAAAATTCTTACCGCTCCGATCTTTTTACATTTTTCGAACCCTTTCTTTTATTACTTCACCTGTTTTCCTGGAGCGTTCGCGTAGAGTAGATGCCAAAAGTATTCTCTCAAAAACTTAAAGAATACTACTAATTTGATTATTAATCCATTCCCTTTACAAGGTCAGCCAAAGCGACTT
>DASZLH010000209.1:0-12322 GCA_035552495.1 Kapaibacterium sp. (SeqCode)
ACTCGCGAGATAATAATGGTATTGATCGAGATACGATAATCGAACTGCCACTCCGAGTGTCCCATATGATTCTCGGAAGGCTTCAATCGCTTGAATAAAGTATTTTCGAAAGTCACTGTTGCCAGTTAAGAGCCATTCCAAAGAAGAAGAAGTGGTTGTATCGGTGGACTTTGAGGGAAATGCACGCGGCGCCATCGCAAAGGATCCCGGATTCGGTGTGTAATAGGCATTGGGACCAATCCTGTGCGATCCTGTCCCAAATCCTGCCAAGACCTGAAAAGATGATGTGCTATCACGATTTGGCCAAAAGTGACCGAATGCAAATGACGTTAGCGATTGATCGTTATCAAGTCCATGTGCGAAATTCTCTCGAGTTAGAACAACGGTATAATTGAACGGCAGTGCGTATGCGCCCTCCAGGAATAGTTTGGTGTGTGTGGCCAGACTTCCCTGAATATAGCCTTGGCCTGCAGCCGTGAAGACGGGCGTAGAGACAGGATCGACAAAATAAGTTGTACCACAAGAAGAAAGGAAGAAGACACTCAAACATCTAAGCAGCAAACCGATATATTTCTCCATCTCTGGTTTCAATTGGCGTAGAGCTACCGGTCATTCAAGCCTAATAATTTTTAATCATGTTCGATTAGGGTTTCACGGGAATTCCAGCTTCCGTCTCTTCTCGAGAATATATTCCAATTCTTTTGCCACCTGGTGAGATTAAGGCCGTCCAATGGATACGATAAAAATTAATAAAATACAAATTATAACCGCTCGAAAAAAAGCGCAGTTGATTTGGCCGGATGACAAATCCACCAGTATCGATTTGAGCCCACGATGAATTAATTGAGCCACTATCGACGCCTTGAATTGATATATAGATGCTATCACCCGGGACGGAAGTATCATAGGTAAAATGGCATCCGAGCGAGGCAGAGATTGTGTCGGGACACACTATTTTTCCAAAAGTTGGAGCTATTCCAACTCGGGCAACATAAGAATCTCCATCGAAATCTTGATAAGAAAAACTGAGACTATCGTTAGATAGTGCGGAATCCGACGATCGGTATAAGTTGCACCAATAAATTTCATCTGGCTTCGGGGCAAACCATGTTAAGTCACTTCCATTCATTACGGTGCTGCTTGCTTGTGCAGGTGCACCATTCTTTTCAAAGGCCATCGCACCTATAGGGAATCGGTTATCGATTTCATTTTGGCCATCAAAATATTGCGCCCGTTGCAGGCCTACTCCGACATCAAAATGCTGACCATTCTCCAATGATAGAATCCGATTTTCATCTTGAGAGAACAAGTCCCCATGACCCGAAGCGCGAGCAATAGGATCATTGTCCGAAAACCCTCCGGTGAATCCTGGAAATGGATCTGATGCCGTTTTGCATCCCACAACTCCGGAAATAAAAAAAACTGCTACCCACAAATGAAATGGTTTCATAGCATAATCCTTCCGCCATAAATCAACATCAACTGAACGAAAAGTCGAGAATTTCATTCCTATGGCGAGGACTGAAAGCAACAGATCAAAAGCACCTCGGACTGCGCATATCCGCTGCGGCGGATGCCTTCGGCACTAAAATCCCCAGCAATTCAATAATCCCCAATAATCAAGATTCAACTTATTGTGCAAGAAATTGCAATGCGCGGCGGAGCACAGTATCGCCAGGGAACGCTATACGTGGAGGAATATAAACCTCGATGTCCGGGATAAGTCCAATGCCTTCGTGGCACACATGATTGGCGTCGGAGTTTTTTTGAAACGCCATCGAGTAGAGCCATCCATTCGATAATTCGCGGTCGAGCCGGCCGGAGAATGCGCCCTGTGTTGTGTCGCCAATACTTGTGACATTCGGCAACGTTTTCATCGCAAGCGTAAACCACTCGCCGGCGCTAATGCAAAATCGGTCGGTTAGCAGCACGACAGGCTTTGACCAGGTTGCTCCGCGTGGATTCAGCCATTCGGGTTGCGGGGCAGATAGATCGGTGTAGCTATGATCGACACGCTCTTGCTCATAGAGAAAAATTCGACTACTCTTCGTGAACCGCGATGCAAAATCTGTTGCGGAGTATGCCTCTCCTCCGATATTACCCCGCACATCGACGATCATGGCTTTCGTATCCCAAAGACTTTGAAGCACGGAATCAACCTCGGACTGCCATAAGCTCTCTCCTTCCGTTTCATCGAAGCCAGTGATATGGATATAACCGATCGTGTCATGAATGCGCCCGAAAATTAATTTACCGGACGAACTAATATTCGCCGTCTCACCAAGATAGTCCTGGCTGACAATGTGGAGGTTGAATTCCTGCACGCTATCGGTATTCTCATAGCGCAGCTTTGCATTTGTCGGGTACTGTACGTGAGTTGGAGTTAAGCTGACATGCCCATCGTGCAAGCTCATTAGAAGCGAATCCATTGCAAGAATAAGATCGGTATCGACCGTTGCAGGAGTAATTCGCGCGGAGAGATAAGCGCCGAGTGAATCCCAATTGACATGCCGCGAGTCGAAATTCGGATAGCGCAGCGCGAACTCATTCCATAACTCATGAAAGATTGCCGGTGGCGATGTATCGACTTGTGGTGCAACGAGCGAATCGGCGCAGCCGCTAATGGCGATGAGAAGAATGAGCAGGAGTAAGCGTTTCATCGATGTTAGAAATGAAAGCGCCAGGAAATGTATGCCTTCGCTTCGTTTTCAGCCGTCGAAGATACCCAGTCGAAGCGAGGGTAACGATAGTACAAGGTCGAGAAGCGAAGACCTGCCATGAAATATTTCGAAAGATCGCGCTCGTATTCTATCGCGATATGCCAACTCCAGAACGAACCGATGAATTGAAATCGCCCATCGTAAGAATAGCCGGAGACCGATGTGTTCCCATTGAGCAGCCCGTAACCAGGCCGAGCGATATACGCGAAAATGGGAATGGAGAGAGAAGCACGAAGCCGCTGATCCTGGGATAAAGCATAAAAGAGATCGGCGCTCGGCGCGAGTGCAGAGCTAACTTCTCCCGAACCCGAACCCTGAATACTCGAAAAATCGCCGCCATAATAATTGTATCTTCTTCCAAAAATAATGGTTTCGAGCGAGCCGCCGATGAACAATTCTATCGAAGTAGAAAAGAGCGGCATGAGATCGCGAACATACCGGTATTGCATATCGAGAAATACGAAGTAGGCTTTGCGCAAATCGGTTGCGGAGGAATATCGGTTGCTCATGGTCGGCGCATTGATAAGCGAAACAATCGCCGAGCCTTCGAGCGTATGGCGGTCGTGCTCGCCTATGTATTCATAGGTGCCACCAATGGGCAGCGCGGCGGCCGCATAAGGAAGTGGCGAACCGACATTGTCAAAATTCGCAAGCCGCGCATAACCAAGTTCAAATGTCAGCCGGTTACGGAGCGGCAATGTATCTTGTCCGCGAGCCACTGACCCGGACAAGAGTAAAATAAAAAAGGCGAACGAGCAGCTATTCAGGTTTGACATAATATTCTGCCTCGTAATCCGTGCCGCACGCAAATCCATAATGGCTGCTCTTGAATATTCGTACTGCGACGGAAGCACATTGAACAGTTATATTGACTCCT
The DNA here is from genome assembly GCA_035552495.1 of Kapaibacterium sp. (SeqCode). Lineage (GTDB taxonomy): Bacteria > Bacteroidota > Ignavibacteria > Palsa-1295 > Palsa-1295 > PALSA-1295. The sequence goes on from DASZLH010000209.1 coordinate 3,598, forward strand.
GTTAATACGGAGATTGGAAAAAACGGCTGCTGTTTGAAGGCGGGGACGGTAATGTGACCAGTATTTGGGCCAGAATATTCGATAGCAATAGTAGCACCCTGAGCTGTGTCTTTAGTCTGATAGATAAGACCCGAGTAAGATACTTGTATTTTGACAGAGTCGGCATTGCCCGCATCGTAGTGCAACTCCCATTCCGCATTCGAATTAATGCTATCGGTTAGTTGTGGCGTTAACACTCTCACGCGCGGGACGGTCGGCAACGAAACATCCTGAAAACCCGCGAAGTATCCATCGCCACCCATACTCCATCGAATGGAATCGGGGTAATCGAACGGCACATATCCCGTCAGTATTACGTAACGATATGGAAAGAGCGTGTCATTACAGATAAGATGTGGATCTGCGGCTGGTGCGACAAGGTCATTCAGTTTATTAATAAATGCCGCCTGAGTAAAGAACCCCGAATCGTGCTGCGCGTATAACCCAGTATCCCAGGGATAATGCTCTTCAAAATGGACTGCTGTAAAAATTGCATCGTAATGCCCGTTCGGAAAAACGCTGCCATCGAGGTATGGATTAAAAGTTTCCGGTCGTTCATAGCTGCGATCGAATTGCGGCGAGCTTGGGTCCGAGCAGCCAGCAATCACGAGGAGAAGAACCACAACAGAACAGCGACGCATGAATACGATATTTTTAATGACTAAAGATACGGCGGATAAATCGAAAGGGTTTCAAAATTGTATTAAATAAAAAAAAGGCCCGCTGTTACGCCGGCCTTTTATTATTGATGGAGAGGTTATTCCAAGTGAGGATGGGGTCTGTTAAGCTTACTTCGATTCGGGCTGCGCATTGCCGCCGTTTCGATCGCCATCATGATCTTTCCAGTGCTCTTTGCGCTGGGCCATTTGGTCGTGCAGCTTGGTCTGCTGGTCCGGCGTGAGTACTTGCTTTACCTGCGCCTGAATATCTTTCATGTCGCCGTGCATTTTTTCGCGAGCGGCCTTCTGCGCGTCCGAGCCTTTATCGGCAGCTTTCATGGCGTCGAAATCGCTTTTCATGGTCGTCTCGTTTTGCTTATAGATCGTTTTGATCTGCGAGACCTGCGCGTCCGAAAGATTGAGATCGGTCTTCATGCGCTCGATGCGCTTTTCCATCATTTTGCTGGGATCGCGATGTTGCATTGCATGAGCGACGGCAAACGAACCAACGAGCAGTGACGCGCCGACGAGCAGCGCTTTCACGGTAGTCTTCCTGTGTTTCATAGTGTCTTCGTAAAGAGTAAGTGGTTGCACCCCAAGTGGAGAGTTCCGAAAACTCGCTTGGGCGATTTTAGTCCTACTCTTTACTCTGGAAGCCGCTCCTTTGTTACGCGAAAAAGGATTTAACCTTCTTCATAATTAATGAACAAGTTTAGTAGTGGTGGGCAGTGTGAGTTTATTCATCATTTGAGTATTGTCATTCCCGCGAAAGCGGGAATCCAGGCCCAAATCGCAGAATCTGGATTCCCGCTTTCGCGGGAATGACAGGATGCGGGTTCAAGATATAACTGCCCTACTACCGGCTGTGAGTTATGCCTTCGATGGCACGATCTCGACCTCCGGCAGTTTCCGTTTGCGGACATAATAGAGGCTGCTAAAACCAATGGCAAGCCCGATAAGCGCCAGTATATTAGTCGTGAGCGAAATACTGCGTCCGGTGACATAGTGCGGATCGTTATAGGTAAACTTCACTTCATGCCCGCCCTGCGGCACGACGATGGCGCGGAAGGAATAGTCCGCGCGATAAATCGGAGTCTCTTTTCCATCGACGGTCGCCGTCCAATCGGGATACCATGCGTCGGACATAAAGACGAGCCGCGGCCCAGATGTGTGCGTCCGGAAATCTACCTCTTCGTTCTTGTACGATTCCATCGTGACTGCCTCATTCATCGTATCGATGGTCTGTGCATAAAGTGCGGGCGCGTTCTTCGGCTGATCTTCGAGATAAACGACATCACGCGGGTTGAACGAGCCATCGTGCATCGCATGCAGAATATCGAGCTTCGGTTTTACTTCATATCTCTGCGCGAGAAACACGCGCGGCAGCACTTGCGGATTTTCCCATACGATGGTTGGCTGTCCGGCTTTGCCGCTCTGGTCCGCCGGTGCGGGCTCGCGCGATTGAAATACTGGGACGAACCGGGAGCGGTCTTCGGTCAGCGCGCCATTGGCGAGAATATATTTCGTATTCAGCAGATTGTACATGAACGGATTGAAAATCCCGTTGCCATTCTCGTTGCCTGTAATATCGACGACGTCCTGAAACTCGCGCATCTTCGCCGCATGGTAGCCGCCAGCCGTCTGCATACCAAAGCTGACGAGGACGTTCGAGGGATTTTGCTCGGTCAGGTCCGTCACGCGATACAGTGATTTATCCTGTTTGATAAATTGAATATAATCGTGCTGCTGGAAATTACTTTCGTACTGATCGCGGGTGATAATCTCCATCGGCCGCGTATCGACGCGCCAGAGATCGATGACCGTTAAGATCAAAATGCCGGCACCGAATGCGAGCGGCGAAATTTTGCGCTTGAGAAAATAAAAAGCCATCACCACCGCGATCGCTGCAAGCAGCGCGCAGATGAGCGCATCGTTCGCGGCCACGCTCGCGATGTAATCTTTTACCGCGTCCGGATAACTTGCGAGACGGCTTTTTTGAATGCCATCGTGTACGCTCGACGTGATAGCGCCGCGTCCCAGTACCGCAATCAGGAGGAACGCGCCCGTCACATACAAAGCGCGCTTAAAATATTTGAGGAGCCGCGCGTCCTCGGTGGGATTGCGCAATTTCCAGACGCGAAGAATTTCTTCGAGCGTCAGCGCCGCGAGAATCGGAAATGAAAGCTGCATCAGCACGAGTGCCATCATCGGCGCTCGAAACTTATTGAACATCGGGAAGAGATTGAACATTGGACGAAAAAGGATCGGCCAGTTACCTCCGAACGATAGCAAAAGCGCAAACAAACTGATGATCGCGAGCGGCGCGACCAATCGGTCTCGTTTCCAGAGCGTAAAAATCCCTATGATGCCAAGCAGGAGTACGACAATCCCTGTGTAATTAGCGGCGTCGGTGCCGCCCATTTGTCCCCAGTAGGTCTGTATGCGGCTATCGGGTGGAACGTCCGGCGCGTCGTATGGAAGCTTTCCGAAACCATACCATGCCGGAATGATAAATGTAATAACTTCCGATGGCGAGAAACTCCAAGCGGTCGCGTAATTCCAATCGAGGCCGCCGGAAGCCGTCGTGGCGTGTGCGGCAGTCGCAGCATTTTCGGGTGTGTTCACGTCCTTAATCGGCGGAGTCCCGCGAATGGAATACGGCTCGTACGCAAGCGTCGAGAGATACCTATCGGCGGACATCGAGAATGCGAGCCCCGCCATGAGCAGCGCCAACACCCCGGAACGGGCGAGCTGCCCGACCAAATGGCCTCGCGTAAACTCATGGTGCTTACGCACGAGGTCGATGACCAGCGAAACGACAAAATAGATCAGTACCGCAAGGAAGATATAGAACTCCATCTGCGCATGCGTCGATTCGAGCAGGAAGTGAAACGCCGTGGCGAGCACCGCACACCAAAAGACCACGCTTTGCCACCGCATTTTCGGCGTGCGTAGCTTTTCGATGGCCATGAAAATATAAGGCATCGTCATGATCGCAAAGATCTTCGTATTGTGGCCGATCATAACATACGTAATGATCCACGTCGAGAAGATCGCGCTGAAGGCGCCAAAAAATGCGACGAGCCGGGAAGTATTTCGCGTCACACGTAACAGCAGATACATACCCAGCCCCAGAATAAAATAGTGCCAGATATGCGTCATGGCGTCTTCGTTCGGCGAGAGCGCGCGGGGGACCGACTGAACCACATCGAAAATTTCATGCAGCAGATCGTAGCTGCGCTCACCCGTCACAACCAGCGCCGCGAAGGCTGGCATTCCGGTAAAGATATTCGGAATCCATTGCGGCATGTCATCGCCCTGAGCTTTGGCCGCATCGAGGAATGGCTTAAAACTGTCGCTCGCGACGTTATCGCCGGCGCTAAAGGTGTGTGATGAATCGAGCACGCCGCGGAAAAAGAATATCAGCGAAAGAAAGATCAGGAGCACTGCGACGGGATCGCGCCACCGTTCGGGAATGTAGTGCGCGATGGAGCGCGACGCCGGACCTTGTTCGAGCTGCATTGCGCCGATATTCGTGCGCGGCGCCGGTTTCTTTTTGGGTGCGATAGTGCGTTCTTTTTGTGCAGTGGCCATTTGAATATTTAAAAATGGGCGATTCATCGGCGCACCGCATTCCGGAGCGCCACAACCTCAACGTTCGCTAACTTCGCCCGCCAAAGAATAGTGCGTAACCTCTCCGAACTAAGCCGAAAAGACTGCCGTTGAGATTTTTACGTTAATCGACAGCATTATGAAGCGATTCGCTTTCCTACTTTTTCTCTGCGTTCTCGTGCCACTTGGCCGCTCTCTTCGCGCGCAGGAGCTTGACGCGCAGATCAGCCTGAATCTCAGCGCGCTCAACGATCAGGACCGGCAGGCGTTTCAATCGTTCGTCCACGATCTGCAAGGTTACATCAATAATTATCAGTGGACGACCGATTTTTCCGGCGAGCGCATTCGCTGCTCGTTTCAATTCAATATCGTGACTTCGAATGGGACCGATTACACCGCGCAACTATTTGTGAGCAGCACGCGGCCGCTCTACAAGAGCGATCAGGTCACTACAATGGCCCGCTTCTTCGATGGGAACCTCGATTTTTCCTACTATCGCGGTCAGGAATTTCAGCATGGCAACAATTACCGCCCGCTCGAAAGCGTGATCGACTATTATGTCTATATTATTCTTGGCCTCGATTACGATTCGTATAAAAGATTAGAGGGAACAATCTATTTCCAACAGGCGCAGGAAGTTTCGATCGTTGCCAACGCAGCCCAGGGCAACGGTTGGCAGCGCGATGTCACCAGTATGGGCACGTTCACACGCGTAGGATATATCGACGACGCGATGAACGTCAACAATCGCGCGTTCCGTGAGCTTATTTTTAATTACCATTACTATGGCCTCGATCTCCTTGTCACGAAACCGGACGATGCGCGGGCCGCGATCGGAATGACGATCGACTCATTGGTAACGCTAAAACGCCAGTCTTCGGCGGCAAGCCGCAGTGTTTATCTTCGCGCGTTCTTCGAATCGAAATATTCCGAATTAACCGATCTCGCTCGGCTCTTCCCCGATAACGTAACTGTCTATTTCGATAAGTTAGGCTTTCTGGACCCCGTCCACCAGAATTATTATGAGGAAGCAAAAGCGAAAGTGCAGCAATCGGGGGGGGGGTAAGTGTCTGAATCTGGATTTATGGGATTTTGGGGAGTTATGGGATTTTGGGGGTTAAGAGAATTTAGAACGGTTTTTAATTAACCTTAATATTCATCCCAAAAATCATTTAATCCCAATAATCTCGGTTCAAATTATTCCGGTCAGAATATTCCGGTCAAAAATGCGTCCCTGTGGGATTCAAATGCCTCTCGCCACGTTCTTTTTTGGATAGAGGACTCTCGATAATAATTTTGCGCGCTATTAATAAATTTCTTGTCGTCATCGCGGTCTGTTGGATTGCCGGTGCCGCTCGCTCTCAAGTTGCGAGGCATCCTGCTATGCCTATGGCGGCGGTTTCCTCTGCACAAAAAATCACGTCCCGCCCATTGGCGCATGTTGCTGTTTCTTCCAAAATCCGAAGTGCGGCGAAACGAGCGCACAGGAATGCGCTGGTGATAAAACGATTTGTTGCTAAAGGCCCCGGACAGAGTATTATCGCAAGCCACTCGACTGATATCAAGGGCAAGTCCGGCAGCATCGCGTTCACATTCGATGTGGGCACTGCCATCGCTACATCGTCGAGGGTTACCGTGAGCAATGCTCCGCCGGGTCTCAACTTCTCGAATATTATGTGGCCGGCACTAACCGGCACGCTCCCGAGCGGCGTGTCGGTAGTCTCATCTCAAAAGGCCGGCTCACCGGAGTATCCGATGCTCGAAGTCACGTTTGCGATTCCCGCCAGCGCGCGGAATATCACACCTTCGCTTCAACCGCTGACCAGCACGCCGCTCTCTAATATTCATCTGCCGCCCGCGCCGATGCTCGTAAACAAAAAAACATTTGCGCGGACGTTCGATGCAAAGTCGTATCAGAGTGGATGGAGTCCTACAATCTCGATTGGGAAGCCGGTTACTTTTCGCTCGCTTCGAACGGTGACGGTCCGAATTCCAATCGCGAGCGGCTCGGGTGCTCAGATAAACGCGCTTCGAAAATTCAAGATTGGAATTACATTCGAGTTTAACGGCCAGCCAACTTCCGGCGCGGTGCGCGATCCTCTTTTCGCAGGACTTAACGCTCATGTGGCCGCGAATAGCTGGGACCTGGCAAAGTTCGCGGTGCCGCTGAAACCATCGCGGCCCATTCCGATGCTCGTGCCGCGTCCGAAGCAGATGACGCCTCAAGGGAAATACGATTCGACTTCGTTTGGCTGGATCGACCCCAACGCTGTGTATGTAAAACTATCGATAACGCGCGATGGGCTCTACCGCGTGACACCCGCGCAGATCAAGAGCGGCACCGACGGATTCGATATCGTGCAGCAGCAGTGGACGCCGCAAAACATTCGCTGCATCAATCGCGGAGTGGAAATTCCTATCTGGATCGATACCGATGCGAATGGCAATGTCGCTGCGATCGAGTTCTACGGGCAGCACCTTCTCGGATTTGCAGACTGGCATGAGTATTACAATGTCGCGACCGATACGAACGCGTATTGGCTAACGATCTCTAATCATACCGGAGGCACGCCGTTGCGCTATCGGCCTGTTTCGCCGCAGCCTGCTTCGACTTCGATCACTTCGGGAAATATCTTGCTCCATCACGAGCGAGATTTCTTCTATTATTTGGGCGATGTCGTTGGTCAGGATGAACTCACTCAATTTCCGACTGAGTATGTGCCGGGTGAGCGGTTCTATTGGCATCAGTTCACTCAGCCGAACGGCACCGATACATCGCGCTTGCTCGATACATTTTACGTTGCAACGTTACCGGCTAATACGTCTGGTAAGGCAGCGACGGTTTCAATCTTCGTTCGCGGAATGTCTTATGACGATCATCGCATTCTGGTGCGCCTGAATGGCGGCCAGATCAATGATTTGACGTTCAATGGCCACGATTCCATTGTCTTTAACAGCGTCGTTCCACTTTCCAGCCTACATGTGGGCGCGAACGTCCTCGAAGTGCTTTCGGCGGGTACCGGCTCGCAGATCGACGAGTTTTATCTCGATTATTACAACGTAAGTTTTGAAGGCGGCCTTTCGCCCAGTATCGATTCGGGAATTGCAAAAGGGCAGTGGTTATTTTCCGTAACTCCCGGATCGCAGAGTTATCAGCTTGCAATGAACGCGAGCGATATCGTACATCTGTACAATCTCTCGAATGCCACACGCATTGTGCCGCAATCGGGCGCGTACTTCGACTCGACGCTGCTTTCGCAGAATACCTATACCGGCGCGACGGCAAACTCTATTCTTAATTGCGATCGAATCTCAATTTGGAATATACCTGGCAAACCGGGATGGCAAATCCTTAACCCCCAGCATCAGGCCGACTATATTATTATCACCCATCCTGATTTCTTGGGCGATGCGCAGCGACTGGCCGATCGAAGGCAAGCCGCAGGACTCCGGTCGATGGTCGTAACGACGGACGAAGTATACAATGCATTCGATTTCGGAAGCAACGAGCCGGACGCGATCCGCCGCTTCCTGAATTACGCATACTATTATTATTCGGGAACGCCGGTCGCGTATGTCACGCTGTTCGGCGCGGCCTCCTGGGACCCGAAGTTCAATCAAAATAATACGTTGCAAGACCCGGGCGCCCGCGCGACCAAACGAAGTTTCGTACCGACGTATGGCAATCCTGTCAGCGATTTTTATTTTACACTCGCGGAAGATGGGGAGCTCGATACCATTCAGCCGCACATGATAATCGCGCGCATTCCGGTTGCAACGACGCAGGAAGCCGACGCATATTTGACCAAGGTTGTCGAATACGAAAGCGCTGCTCCCGCTGAATGGAATCACCATTTCCTCTTTATTGCTGGCGGGAGTTCTATTGGCGAGCACCAGGAGTTTATGAATGAGATTCAGACCTTTACCGGCACGGGGCCGGGGCAAATTGGACTGAACGGACCTCCGATGAATATCCGCGATACTATTATCGAGAAATCGGTCGATACAGATTACACCGATAATTCTCATGTAGGCGAGATCGAGTCGGATATTCGGCAAGGCCTCGGCGTCGTTCATTTCGCCGGGCATGGCGCGACTTTTATCAGCGATGTCGTTTTGCCCGATGCGTCGAATTTGCATAATCAAGGTCTGTATCCACTGCTGCTGACGGGCAGTTGCCGGACGGGCGCTTTTGCCGAATACAATTTGATTACATTGAACGAATCATATATACGGCAGCCGGAAGCAGGGGCCATTATGACATTCGGGACGACGGGATTTGGGGAGATCAATTTCGATTACTGGCTTTCCTGGAAGTTTTTCTCGCTAATGGATAGCTTCCGCTACATGCACGATTATCCGCGCATCAATAGCGATACCACAAAGCCAGAGTTGATGAACATGACTGCGCTGCT
>DASZLH010000210.1:0-17053 GCA_035552495.1 Kapaibacterium sp. (SeqCode)
CAGCATCTTGGCATTTTCTTTCCGCAGCAATCGGGCGCGGTCAACCGGGTCCTGCGAATAAATATCTCGATCTGCATGATGAAGCTCGTGGGCATGCGTGGCGATCTGTGCGCCGCATACTCCATGCGCGATGGGGATTGATGGAATAATAAGTACCATTGCATCGCATAACACTTACAATTGCTGTAGCGTCCCGCTCATTGCATATACTCGGTTAACATTAATTTTAAAAATGCAATAATCAAGGATAGCGAATTAAAATCGAGTATTTTTGCACCGAACAATCGCCCATAACGATTTCCATTCAATCGTATCCCAAATAAAAGCTGACCCTGTGCCGTTGCAGTTTTTGCGCCCCATTTTTGTAAATTATCTGGTATTTATTCTCGGCCAGGTCGCTCGAAGGTCTATCGATCCTTCCGACGCGATGGGGCCATTGCTCTATGGTTTTTTGTTGCTGCTGGTGCTGTTCCTGCTCATTAATCTCGATCGCCGATTTCGGGAATATGTGACACGCGCGCTCATGCGGCCGTTTAATTTTTTCGCCGATATTCGCGATCAGCGATTGATACCCAATGCACAGACCACACTATTGGCACTGGTGATTTCTGGCGCGCTCGGACTCGCAGCCCCGGCTTTTATTCGTTTACTCGTCGAAGTGAACGAAGCAAATAATTTAATACATGCTATCATTCCAAACTCCTGGCGTGGAGGGATCATAAAAATGGGTGGTTATATGGGCATTGCAGCCTGGGCTACGATAGCGATCTTTATCGTAGTTGTGTTCATGGCGGCGGTTATGAGATTTTGCGCTATTTTTATTCGTGGAAGGATACTTATCGGAGACACCTTCAATGTAACCGTTTGGGCATTGCTGCCTATCGTTCTGCTCCTGCCGCTCGATTTAATCCTTCCACGCATGGACATCGACTACTCGACACTCCTGCTGACGCTCAGTGTTTTCATTATACTTTTTCTCTGGATTTATTTTAGAATACTGAAAGGCGCGGGCGTGTTATTCGATATTTATCCGACGCAACTGTATATTTACGGAATGCTCGTTCTTGCTGTTGCTTCGATCACTATTTTTATTTACTTACAGTACCTGCATATTTAAGCGAATTTTTTATTCGAGCACACTGTAATAAGAGCGACCGAAAGATAGCTCGTCGTTTGTTCTTTCGGAAGCTGTTTTCTATCGCATTCGTCCCATTCCGGGAAATTCATTAAGCTGCTTAGGTATCTTAAGTTACTATGTATCTATCCAAACTGGAGATTATCGGGTTTAAATCCTTTGCTCAAAAGACGCTGCTGAAATTCGATGCAGGCATGACGGCTATTGTCGGGCCGAATGGTTGCGGAAAATCGAATGTCGTCGATGCTATCCGCTGGGGGCTCGGCGAGCAGCGCGCCAGTACGCTCCGCTCGGACGTGATGGAAAACGTCATCTTTAATGGTAACCGTACCCGCAAGCCGCTCGGAATGTCCGAGGTATCGCTGACGATCGAAAACAATCGCGGTATTCTCCCGACCGAGTATCAGGAAGTGACGATCACGCGCCGCTTGTTTCGCTCCGGAGAATCGGAATATCTTTTGAACAAGACACAATGCCGGCTGAAGGACATCGTCGAGCTGTTCATGGATACCGGCATGGGCGCGAATGCGTATTCGGTCATCGAGCTTAAGATGATCGAGACGATCCTTTCAGACCGCACCGAGGAGCGCCGCAAATTATTCGAGGAAGCAGCCGGCGTGACCAAATACAAGGCCCGCCGCAAAGAAGCACTTCGTCGCCTCGATCAAGTTTCGACGGATCTTTCGCGCGTCGATGATATTGTCAAGGAAGTGACCAAAGCCGTCACGTCCTTAGAGCGGCAAGCCGAAAAAGCCAAACGCCATGCCGAACTTTCCGCCGAGCTTCGGACGATAGAAATCGACTTGCTGGAACGTGAATTCGCGCAACACTCGCAACGCATCGAGCCGCTCCGCGCCGAACTACTCAAAGCAGAATCGGACCGCGACCGCATCACGAGCGAGCTTTCGAAGTATGAAGCGATGCTCGATGTTATCGAACGGGAAGAGAATGAGATCGAAGAACAATTGCTTTCTTCTGAACGCACCGTTAAGGAAAAATCGGAGATCATTCAACGCACACGCGAGACGATCATCGCGACCGAAGAACGCATCCGTTCGCTCGGCGAACAGAAAGACCGTGCTATCCGCGAACGCGACCGATTAGAAAAAGAGAAGCTCGAACTCGCTGAGCGGATAGCCACACTGACTAGCGCTCACGAGCGCGCCGCCGAAAACCGCGCCTCGCTCGAGGAAGAAAAGCGCGAGAAAGAGCAAATCCAGACCGAAGCAGAAAATCTCCTGAAGGGGCGACGCCAGGAATTGCAAAAAGCTCGCGATGAAGTGTATACGCTGCTCAATCATCGTAATCAGCGGTCGAACGAGCTCGAACGCCGCCGCGCTCGTATCGAAGAATTGGAACGGAGACTTGCAAAATTCCCGGAAGATTACGATGGACTCGATCGCAAAACGTCCGAGCTCCAGGCCGAAGCGAATAACCTAATGGGTTTATTGGCGCAGGCTTCCCAAATGATTGCTACCGCCGAGCAACAACATCAGGCTGCGCAGGACACGCGCGATCGGCTGAAATCCGAACTCGACGAATTGCAGAACGCGTCGTTCAATGTCCAGAATGAGATCGGCAAGAAGATTTCAAAGATCGAATTTTTTACTGGGCTTGTCGAGCAGGGCATTGGGGCAGGAGAGGGGACGCAGTACCTGCTGACCGATTTCGGCTGGGCCTCGACCGATCCTATTACGGTCGCCGATGCATTCAATACCGATCCGGAATATCGTGCGGCCTTCGAAGGCGCGCTGGGCGAAATTGCCTACTACCTGATTGTCGAGAATAGCAAGGACGCGTTTCAAGCAGTCGATGTACTTCGACATTCCCAAAAAGGGAAGGCGACGCTGATCGCACTCGATCGTGTACCGAAGACACCTGTTACTATTCCGCAACTTCCCAACAATGCTCGTAGCGCAATCTCGCTCGCAAAATTTACCGATCGTTATCGCAATCTGTTTCAAATGCTGTTGGGTGAGATAGCGATCGTCGATTCCATTGAGAACGGCTTTGCTGTGCTCGATGCCACGCCAGAAATCGAGCGATGCGTTACGCTCGATGGTGAAGTTATCACACGGGCCGGTTTCGTGAAGGGTGGATCGAAAAAGAGCACGGAGGGTATTCTCATCGGGAAGCGCGAGCAAATTCAGGAGCTTGAGGTCGATGTAGCGAACCTCAAAGCGCAACTCGAACAGTTCGAACGCGAGATCGCGGAGATGAACCGCGCCTATGAAGCGATCGACCTCCGCAGTTTGAATAACAATGTGCGGCAAGCCGAAGAGGAACGCAGAAAAATTCAGGTCCGCGTTTCACAAGTAGAATATGAAGTTAAGCGGATTGCCGAACAGCGTGAGTCGCTAACAAGCGAGGAAGAGCGTCTGAACAGCGACATTGCACCACTTTCGGAATCGCTCGGCGCAATCTCTGGAGAAGTCAGCGAATTCGAGCGGCAACATGCCGAGTCGATGGAAGCGGCAGCTCGAATGCAGCGGCTCGTGGAAGAAGCAGAGCAGGTGCTTGCCGAGGAATCGCGAAAATCGACCGAAGTTCAGGTCCGCTTCGCCAGCTTGACATCGGAAGTTTCGCGTCTTGAATCGGAAAAACGCCAGACGGAACGCGCGATCGATAATGCGAATCAACTTGCCGAGCAGCGCAACCGCGAACGCGAACGCGCGGAGACGGATTTAGTCGATCTTTCTGCAAAGCTCGAAGCATTTCGGACGATGCTTGCCGGACTGGAAGAAGAATTAATTCTCGCGACGGGCCGACGCGATGAAGTGGCAGAACTGCGGAAGGGCAAGCAATCGGAGGCGCATAAATATCGCGAGGAATTACGAGAGGAGCGGGCCGAGCACGATAAGACGATCAATATTACGCACGAACTCCAACTGAAGATTCAGGAGCTCGAGCAAAAGATCGCGCAGGTCCAGCAACGCGCTCGGGAAGAATTCGAGATTGCCGAAGTCGTCCAAAAAGCATATCCCGAAGAAGAACAATTTAGCTTTGGCGATGCGCGCGAATCGGTACGCGAGTTAAAACAAAAAATTAAGAATTTAGGCGCTGTCAATTTACTAGCTTATGACGAGTTTATAAAAGAAAGCGAGCGATTGGAGTTTCTTACAACGCAACGCAAGGACCTCACGGACGCGCAGAAAAACCTCATCGATACGATCGAAGAGATCAATCAAACTGCGACGGCACAATTCCTCAGCACCTTCGAAGATATTCGAACGAATTTCCAGAACGTCTTTCGCTCGCTCTTTACCGAAGGGGATGAATGCGACCTCAAACTGGAAGAAGGCAAAGACCCGCTCGAAGCTCAGATCGAAATCGTTGCAAAACCCCGCGGCAAAAAACCACAGTCGATCGAATTGCTTTCGACCGGCGAAAAGACCATGACCGCCATCGCGCTGCTTTTTGCGATCTATCTGGTGAAGCCAAGCCCGTTCTGTATTCTGGACGAAGTCGATGCGCCGCTCGACGATAATAGCATCGACCGCTTTCTCAATATTATTCGGCAGTTCGCTGCGAACACGCAGTTCATTGTCGTCACGCATAACAAACGAACGATGGCCGCCGCCGACGCGCTCTATGGCGTTACGCAGGAGGAAGATGGTGTTTCGAAGATCGTTAGCGTGCGGCTGAAGAAAGAAGGGGTAGTGATCCGGTCGAAGGAGAAACAGAGGGAATTAGCGGAAGCGGCGTAAGAAATTAGTGGACGAGACAGGTGGCAGGATGATGGGCAGAGTGTCAAATGTGAACCGATGACCGGCTAAAAAAGTTAGCTAAAGATGCAGCAGAGCATCGAACATATCGTTTCCGACCCCAACACCGCCTTTGGTAAACCGAGAATCGAAGGAACGCGATTTTCCGTAAAGGATGTGGTTATCCACCATTTTTTTAATAGAATGCCTCTGGAGATTATCGCGGCAAAATGGGATTTGCCCGTGGCGGGAGTTTATGCTGCCATTGCATATTATTACGATCATCGTGAACAGATTGATAAAAGCATAGCCGATGATGATGAGTACGTGCGAATGATGAAAGAGATCACGCCTTCGCTTTTAGAACCGAACCGTCACTTAGGTCGCGGTCATGCCCGTTGAAATCAAATTTCACCTCGATGAGAATGTCGATCCCGATATTGCGCAAGGTCTTCGAACTCATGGAATTAATGCGACGACTACCAAAGAAGTGAATCTTCGCGGGACAAGCGACCTCACCCAGTTTGAATATGCTCAAAGGACCGGACAAGTACTCATTACGCACGACTCCGATTTTCTTCGGATCGTAGCAAAGACCGCTGATCACCACGGCATCGTATTCGCAAAATCGGAAGGGTACTCCATCGGAAAGGTTGTACTTAATTGCATTTCTCTATATCACCAATGTGAGGCGGAAGATATGAATGGCAGGGTCGAATACATCTAAGGGGTTAAAAAAGAATACACGATCTAGTAACGAAATACCTGGTTGTCTCGCCGATTCTCGAACAACTTTATCCATTTCGAGAAATTAAATGCCAGTCCATTCTGCATTCTCATAACCGGCATTACTGGATATTTTTTTTGTATTCGATCGCACGCTCCCATCGTAGCGCCATTTCTTCCTGTTCCTCATGCGTGAGTGCAATGAGCGATCCGGGAAGATGCTTCATCCACGCGCGCTCTAATTCTTCGAGCGTCGCTCCAAAGAAATCGCGGAACGTCTCATTGGTAATGGGATTCTCGCTCTTCGAAAATGTTACGACGCGATCGTCGCTATACGTATCTCCCAAATAAAGAAAAAATGCACCGGAGAGCACCAGAAGGTGAACCGGAAGAGGATTAGACCAGCTAGTTAAAACGGCAGAAAGATTAGCGTGATATTTCGATTGAATCGAGTAGGCGACCAAATCGACATCGGCGCCATAAAATGGAAACACGTTCGGTAAAATCGAGAGCCGCTCGCTGAGGAAAATGCTGAACCCATCTTCCAGCAGTGCCCAGCCTGGAGTATGGTCGTAATGCTTCACATAGCGCGCGATGCGCATCGCATGGGTAAGATACGGGACAAGTTCCGCGTAGGCATTATGTGCGGAAGTCTGCGTGAGATAGATTGCACGCTCCTCCAGGTTAAAATGCGGATGGACGGCCCGCCCCAGCAGCGCGGTCGCGCGTTGGTCCAGGGCATAGACCTGAAAGCGATCGGTAAAGGACTCATGAGTGAAGTGGAAAATTAAGCTGTACGATTCTTCGAGCGCATCGAGCAGCGTATGGGCCTGAGGCTCGGCGAATGCAATCCGGTCGTAGGACAGCACAAAGTGCGGACTCGTCTTATGCGACCACTGTATACGCGCGCGCAATTCCTGATCGCTGATCGGAAGCTGCGGTTTTGTGGTAATAACGCGGCGGGGCTTTTCCGTGAACCTGCTGCTGTTCGCGATCACACCCGGAATAGAAGGAGCAGGCCCCGAAGAGCTGACAAAAGAGCCACCGGCCGCGGTTTCGAAAATGGGGCGCAGCGTCTGGCTTGTTATGGTTACCATGGACGTCCTCTCTCAAATATATTTTACAATCGCCAGGCCGGTACCGACACCGAATATTTTTCCTGGTCACAACGGTAAGACTCGTACTGATAAGAGTCTATTATACAAAAATTAGATGCAAAAAGCAAGCTAATTCTGAAAAAATCTTCAGAATGTTCAGAAATCGTTGTTTAAGTCGATTTTTCGACACTTCAAAATGACAAACACATCAGCCCAAAGGAATAAAACGATCGGATGGGAATTGCAAACCGCATCCGATGTTGTGCTTAGCAATGCGTAAATCGGATATACCAGAGTTCTTTGGCCGAAGCCGTGATGAACTTAAACAATTACTCGTCGAGGAGCTTTCAGTTTCGGAGACGTTTCGAGCGGACCAATTGTGCCGATGGCTCTATGCGCGTCGGGCGAAGTCTTTTGCAGAAATGTCGGATTTACCGCTTAAACTCATTCGATCTCTTAATGAACGCTTCAAAATTCCATCTCTCTCGGTCCGTCATGAATCGGTGAGCGAGGATGGCACACGAAAATATCTTTTCGATCTTAAGGATGGATTTTCGATCGAGACCGTACTTATTCCAAGCGAAATGCGCGATGCGGATGGGGGAGCGCGGCGCAAAACGCTCTGCGTCTCGACGCAAGTCGGCTGCCCACTCGATTGTAAATTCTGCGCGACGGCATCGCTAAAACTTAAACGCAATCTGACGACAGCAGAAATTCTATTGCAAATTTTCGAAGTGGAACGGCTGACCGGTGAGTCCATTACCAACCTTGTTTTCATGGGTATGGGCGAGCCGATGCTCAATTACGATAATCTTGTTCGCGCGCTTCGAATTATTACCGACCCTGCAACCGAATTACTGGGCAAGCGTCGTATTACCGTATCAACCAGTGGGATTCCGGATGCGATACGAAAGTTCGCAAGAGAAGGACTCGGTGTGAAACTCGCGCTCAGTCTTCACGCAACGACGAACGAGCTTCGCACTCGGCTTATGCCGATCAACAAGCGATACCCACTCGAAGAAGTGCTTTCGGCAATGCAGGAATACTATACTCTGACTCGCATTCCAATCACCTACGAATATATTCTCTTCAAAGGACTGAACGATAGCGAAGCCGACGCGAAACGGCTTGCGAAGATCACGCGACGGATGCCGAGCAAAGTCAATGTCATACCTTTTCACGAAATCGACTTTACGAACCCGACTGGCTTCGGCGCGACGCTCCGGCCTGCGAACAATCGGGACTTCGCGCATTTTCTTGCCATGCTGAAGCGGGAAGGCGTGCAGGTAATGGTCCGCTCCAGTTCCGGTCAGGATATTGAAGCGGCATGCGGCCAGCTCGCGCTCGCGGAGCTAAAACAGAACAGCGCAATCATACATGATATTGCGCTGCCAGCAGTTTGAGTTTTCAATTTTGCGGTAGATATTATTATCAATTTCACATCCCGCCCCGTTCTTATTGCGTATTATTGCAGGAATGGCGAACGAAACCACAGACGAAGTCAAACCACAAACTAATCCTCGGCACAGCGTTTCAGATATATCGAAAAACGCCGCGTCTTTCTGGAAATCGCTCGGTCCCGGCATTGTAACCGGCGCGGCGGACGACGATCCCAGCGGCGTTGCGACCTATTCGCAGGCGGGCGCGCAGATCGGGATGCCGATCCTTTGGCTTATGCCGATCACCTGGCCGCTAATGTCCGCCATTCAAATGGTCAGCGCGCAGATTGGGCGCGTTACCGGGCGAGGGCTTGCGGCAAACATGCGGAAGTATTATGGCGCGAAACTCGTCACGCCTATGGTGCTGCTTCTGTTTATAGCTAATATCTTCAATCTTGGCGCGGATATTAGTGCTATGGGTGCGGCAGTCAATTTGGTAACGAAACTAAACGCACACGTCTTTGCCGTCGGCCTGACACTGGCTTCCGTCCTGCTCCAAATGTTTATACCCTATCATCGTTACGCCACAATTTTAAAATGGCTGACATTTGTTCTCTTCGCATACATTGGAGTTTTATTTTTCGTTCATGTAACGTGGGCGGAGGTATTGCGAGGCACGTTTATTCCGACATTCGATACTTCAAGGCCCTATCTTACGACTTTTGTTGCAATACTCGGTACGACGATTAGTCCGTATCTTTTTTTCTGGCAGTCGTCGCTGGAAGTCGAGGAGGTAAAAACGCATAGGGAAGTCCACACGTTACGCAGCCATCCGCAAGAGGCTCCACTCGCGTTAAAGCGGCTTCGAAGAGATACTATTCTTGGAATGGGTTTTTCGAATCTCATCGCATTTTTTATTATTCTTGCCACGGCCGCGACGCTTCACACACAAGGCATTACCACGATCGAAACTGCGGGACAGGCCGCCGAAGCGCTGCGTCCAATCGCTGGAGAATTATGCTCTTTGCTCTTTGCGCTGGGCATAATCGGTACGGGGTTATTGGCATTGCCTGTTCTCGCTGGCTCTGCTGCTTTTGCCATTGGCGAAGCGGTGGGGTTCCGCACCAGTTTAGAAGCAAAGCCCTCGCAGGCAAAACGCTTTTACGCTGTATTGGTCTTTGCTACGCTGCTCGGAATCGGTCTCATTTACATTGGGTTGAACCCAATTCGGGCGCTGTACTGGTCGGCGGTGATGAATGGTGTCATCTCCGCTCCGATAATGGTCGTCGTCATGATGATGGGTTCTCGGCGGACCATTATGGGACACTTCACGATTACGCCCATGTGGCGCTATCTCGGCTGGGCGGCAACGATCGTGATGTCGGGAGCTGTGATCGTCTTTTTTGCGACACTGTAAGTGTTTTTACTTAATATGGACCGTCGTATCCATGCGGCACTGCGAAGAATCCTGAATCCCGGGTATACCGGTATACACTTCCGTTGCGCAGGAGTTTGCTGATAGGCTAAGAACTCCGGCAAGCGCGGCGAGCAATGCGGCCACTTTTACCCTCGTCTTTAGATATTGCCTCTTGATAGTGCGAAGGCCTTTCGGACAATCGGCGGTGAGCACCGTCCCATCGATGCGGCGATAAATCGAGACGCATAATCGTCCTTCTTTTTCTCGAATCAGTTCGTTGGCTTCCGCGCGAGTGAGCAATGATAAATTATAGACATGCTTCTTGCATTCGCCACAGAATCGCGCGGTATCGCTTCCAGCCATACTGGACCATTCCGCACTGCACGGTGAAGCAATTTGAACTTCGTCGATTGTGAAGTATGCCATACACTACTAAAACACTCCTCAACTCCTGAAGTTACAATTCTCCCATTCAGTTTAGTGAATTATTTTTTTGACAATTTCAGTTATGAAAGGATAATCCTTAGTCCTCATGAATAAAGTTTACCTGGTCATTCCTTTCCTGCTTGTTCTACTTTTTGGCGTTTCGGCCAACGGCAAGACACACACACCTTTATCTCAGGTAGATACGGTTCTTGTCGATACGGACTCTTCATTCGATGTGACCTATGTGAAATTCAATCTATGGATCCAGCCCGATACGGAATATATCGCCGGCTCGGTCCTTATTCGCTCGAAGGCGATCGATCTTCGGAGTGACCGGCAAATCCAGTTGAGCCTGAGCGTGCCGCTTCAAGTCGATTCTGTATTCGATGGCGGAAGTCCAATCGAATATCAGCATATTGGGGATAAGCTATTCGTTACGTTAAGCCAATCGTATGCGAAGGGAAGCCTCTTCGATGTTACGATTTTTTATCATGGATTTTCGAGAACGCGGGCGTTTATACATACCTGGCAAGACTGGCTGCGGACGGGTATTCCGGTCATTTGGTCGGCAAGCGAACCCTTTGGCGCACGAGATTGGTGGCCCTGTAAAGATAATCCTGCCGATAAAATCGATTCTGCCGATTTGATTTTTACCTGTCCCAAACCCTATACCGTTGCTTCGAACGGTACGATGACAAGCGTAATAGAAGGCGACACCTCCCGTACTTTTTCGTGGCATGAATCGTATCCCATCGATCACTATTTGCTTGCATTCCTCTGCACCGAGTTCGATACGATCGACTATTGGCATCACTGGGCCGATGGTGACAGTACGCGTATTGTGGACTATATCTTTCCCGGTTCGATCGATACCATGCGTGCACAATTGAGAGAGATCGATACGATATTAAATGTGTACGAGAGCTGGTTCGGGCCGTATGCGTTCCGGCGTGAGAAGTATGGGCTTGCCGAATGGCATGGCGGAGGGATGGAGAACGAAACGCTCTCGTTTTGCAACGATGCCGGTTCGGAACTCGTCCAACATGAAACGGCCCATCAATGGTTTGGCGATGCAGTGACCTGCAAAATTTGGAATGACTGCTGGCTCAACGAAGGCTTCGCAACCTACGTCACCGATCTTTATAGCGCACGCAGGCTTGGTCCCGCGTTTTTCGCGCAGCGAATACTCGATCATGAAAAAAGTATTACATCACAGCCGGGCGGATCGGTCCACGTACCGGATAGTTTACTCCTCGATCATACTTTAGATGGCCGCCTCGTCTATGAAAAGGGAGCAATGGTGCTCCACATGCTGCGCTATGTGCTCGGCAGCGATAGCGCGTTCTTTCGCGCGCTCCGCGAATATGTGACCGGCCCATTACGTTACGGCGTCGTAACAGCGGAGGATTTTCGCGCATCGCTCGAACATTCGAGTGGCATGGACCTCAAATGGTTTTTTGACGAGTGGGTCTATGATGAAGGCTATCCTATTTATAGCCTTGCATGGAACTACCACGACCCTATGAATCCATCCGTTGCGATCAGCCAGACCGGCTCGACCCCGCAATCGCCCATTTTTAAGATGCCGATCGAGCTTCGCTTTCAAGGCCCGGAAATCGACACGACGGTGCAGGTCTGGGACGATCAGCCGCTTTATCCCTATTCATTTTCATTCTCAAAACCGGTAACCAAAGTTACATTCGATCCCAACAATTGGATTTTGGATGGCTTCGCGCCTCGCGTGTTAAGTGTAGAATCGGCTGCGTCGAATGCAAATTCCCTCGATGTTATACAAACTGGCACTGCATACCAAATCGACTTCTCATTGGCGGAAGCAAGCGATGTCTCGATCGAAATGTACGATCTGCTTGGCCGGATGGTCTCATCCGTCCGTCTGGGGTGGCAAGGCACCGGTAAACACTCCGTTGGCTGGCAGCCCACATCGCTGGCGGCAGGAACATACTTTTGTGTGCTGAAATCGGACGGGGGATATGCATCAATCCGGGATTTTCAGATTCTAAAATAGTGAAGCTTTTGAAGCTTTTTTCTCAGGACTATATTAACAATTTTATTCCGAGGAGCGCATCTTTGCCTGCATTGCTTTTGAAGAGATCGAGTAATCCAGCAGTCCCAACATCGATAAGAAAGCTGTTGGAAATTCCAATTCCAAAAGCGGCGGTAATATCGGTAATTCCATCCTGTGTTGTAAATCCGAGCGCCGTATGAAAGGCGAGCGCGCGACTGGGATGCTCCAGAATAGCTGCGAAGCCAAAACGCCCGTGATTGGGAGACCCAACCACATCCGTCAGGCCCAGCGCATACTCTGCGGCAGCCGATAGGTCCGTACCATCGATAGTAAGACCAATCTCCGAAAGATCGAGCGCGCCGGCAACATGCAGCGTAGTCGGAAGCTGTGTCGTAAATGGCGCATCGGTAGTATTGAGAGCCCCACTGAGCGCATTCAGTTGTTTATTGACAATATCGGTCGATAGACCTTGGAGATTGATGGTCTCCGTTACATTTGCGGTTCGAAGATCGGTATGATTCGTCCAATGTATGCTTCCAATGTCTGCAACGCTAACTGCTGCTTGCCAGGGAGCATACTGGTTGCTATCGAATGAACCAAGCGTAAATCCAATATCGCCTCCGAAACCGCTACCGGCAGTAGCCGAAGAGATAATATTGGTAGAAATACCGCTCGGTAAATTATTTGGATTGAAGACATCGGAATAGGCAAATCGAATCGTATAATTTGCGCTGATCGTCGTGGGCTTGTTACTGACATAGTTAACGGAAAAGCTTCCGGGATTCATCCGCATCATCGCAATGCCCGCAATGTATTTAAGCCCGAGTCCCCCAAGTAATTGTAGATCGCCGGAGCGAGGTGTACCGAGTACTATCCGTCCATAACTGAGTGTAAACTCGCTATACCACATTGCCTGCAGATCGAGCGATTGCGGAGTGAGTTGGTTTTCGACGAGATTACGATAGGCAAGCGTATCTAAAAATTGAAGCATCTCGTTAGGGATATTTGCACGAACCGCCGCATGCACCGTCCAGGAGAGCGCAAGCCCCCCAATGGCTTCGTCGTAATAGGAAATGCCGAGCACTCGTCCAGCGGCTACACTCGAAAGTTTGTTATTGGAAAGAAGATTAGCCAATGATTCTCGAGTGGAATCTCCGACCGTCGTTTGATTTGCCGTCGGGGAGCGATTTGCGAGGGTAGAATTTGCAAAACCATTCGCAATGGAATTGATTGACCCGAAACTAGCGCCAGCATTTATTCCAAAGGACGAAAGAGGGAGGATGGAAAGCTCGATCGGCTTCGGCGTTCCCAGCGCGAGCAGCGATGGATTGAGATCGCTTGCATCGAGGCCTCGGGCCGTGACGGCATACGTACGGCCCGCACCGGTTGCGAACGCAGATAGATGCTCGGACTCGTCCTGCGCGAAGACAAATGACGCATCGAGGAGAATAAGCAAGATAATAGCGTATTTCATCATAGGCTATGGAGTGCGTGCGAGTAATTTCTCGAGTGATGTAATCGTGCGCGGTGAGTTCTTAGACAAAATTTCCGGCCCGGAAGCAGTGACGAGAATATCATCTTCGATGCGGCAACCGATATTCCACCACTTGGGATCGCACGGGCTGCCGGCCGCAATGTAGATACCCGGTTCGACCGTCAACACATTTCCCGGCTTAAGTGGCCCGTAAAAACCGACATCATGCACATCGAGTCCGAGATAATGGGACGTCCCGTGCATAAAATAACGTTTGTAATCGGCCGAATCTTTAATGATACCGAGCTTTAATAATCCGGCCGTAATAATGCTAACGGCTGCCCAATGCGCCGAGCGAAATTGCGCTCCGGGCACACACGCCCGTATGCCGCTATCCTGCGCCGCAAAAACAAGCGAATAGATCGCGCGCTGTTCCGGAGTGAATGTGCCGGAGATTGGGAAGCTGCGCGTTACATCGGCGCAATAGCCGTGATATTCGGCGCCCATATCCATCTCGATAAAATCCCCGGGCTTGGTCTGGCGGCGGTTCGTTTCGTAATGCAGGATCGTCGAGTTCGGGCCGCTCCCTATGATGCAGGGATACGCGGTATATTCCGCGCCATTCTTCGTAAAAATACTCTCGGTCATCGCCTGGATCTGATACTCATACCACCCTGGCCGCGCATCGTGAATAACGGCATTGTGCGCTTCATTCGAAATGGAAATTGCGCGACGCATGAGTCGAAGTTCGTCCGGCGTTTTAATTTCGCGCAGCGCATGGACTGAATAGTAGATACTATCGCTTAGCTTTATTGCCGGATACCGGGACTGAATGAGCGCGAGAATGTCGCCTGCCGTAAGTAACGCGGTGTCCAGGACCGGATCGCGCACCGGCTGTATACCCGGATGATAGTAGAATATCTTTGCCGATTGTAAAAGCGGATCGAGCAATGCGTGTAAAGAATCGACTGGCATCGCGGCTTGTAGTTTCAGTACCGATAGCGCTCCCTGCATTCCAAGCCGTCGTCCCGTCCAGGTCTCTTCGGCCGGATCGCGCCTTCGAACGAAGAGCACTTCATGCACCTCACGCCCATTCGATAGACGGATTGGGTCTTTGCTCAGCAACAGCGCACTTTCTGGTTCGAGACATCCGGTCAGATAATAAAAATCGGGGCTTTGATGGTACTCGTAGTTAATATCATTCCATCTAACTTTTTCGGGTGTCGCTACGAAGAGCGCAATCGAATGCGGCTGCATGGAATCGAGCACGAGCGCGCGACGGCCAGCATGAAAGGAAGGAGGCAAACGGTCGGTATCGTACAGGCCATATTTATGGAGCGTATCGACGGGGACTTCGTGGCCCAAATCCTGCGCTCGAAGGGGAAGTGCAAATAAAAGCGCAAAGAGGACGAGAGCAATTTTACTCATACTTTACTATGAAAGCTTATCGATGGCCCGTGCGAGATCGAAATCGTTTTGTGTCACACCCTTCGCAGAGTGCGTCGATAGCATGACCCGAACATTTTTGTAACTCCATAGCAACAAGTCTGGATGATGATCGTGCTGCTCCGCAATTTCTGCTATCTGTTGAATAAAAGCGGAAGCATCGAGAAAGTTTTTTCGGACGAAATTTTTCTCGATGGTCACTTTCTCGACATTATACTCCCAACCCGGCATGCCGCTAAGCATCGTTCTAATCTGCTCGTCCGTAAAGCGATCGTGTGGTGTGCGTTCCATGGAAATCTTGAATGAATATTCTCGAAATTATCTGCTTTCATTCAAGTGATAGCGGCGGCAAAAGATTCATGCAAATTTATCCGTTCGACCGGCGAAACGCGTAGGCGTGTTGCGAGAAATAATTGGTAGGGAAATCCTCATCGCCAAGTCCGTAACCAGCAGGTCGCTTCGCGTCGGGTAAATAAGCTGTCCCGAAGAGCCAATCCCATATAGCGAGCTTGGTCGAAAAATTTCGGTTATGTGCTTCAGAATCGATGGCGTGATGCCAGCGGTGCATCTCCGGACCATTAAAGACGCGTTGGAATTTGCCCGTATGCGCGTCGAAATTCGAGTGAATGTACATTCCCCATAGCGCATCGACTGCGCCTTTGATCACCACAACTTCCGGCGACGCGCCGAGCAAGAGCAATGCGCCAAACTCGATGCCTTGATTGATCAGTATTTCGATCGAATGCGAGCGCGCACCCGATAGCCAATCGACTTCCGTCGTTGCGTGGTGCGCCTCATGAATGCGCCACAATAGCGGCGAGTTGTGCTGCCACCGGTGGAACCAGTAAATGTACAGGTCGTGCTCGACTAAAAAAAATGCGAGCTGTGCCATCAGCGGCCAACCCGAGACCAACCCAAGTTTCGAAATGGCCGTGAAGTAGGGGATATGTTCGAGCATCCAGGAAATGACGAGCGCGAGTACATAGCTTTGCACGATCCCATACATAATGAGATCGTTAAAAAACTGCGCGCGCAATAACGGCTGGCCTTTCGTGTAGGGTCGCCAGCGCTCCAGGAGCACGATCATTACGGCCCCGACTACAATTGCGCCCGTAGTAATCCAACGAAAATTACTCATAAATATATCGCATAGGTTAGCGAGCGCCTATGTGCGAGCCGTTCGCTGTCGTTATAGATGAAACGGCATCGAGAAACGATTTTCGATTGTTCGAAATATTGGAGTAGCGACGAAGTTTTTTTCGCTGAGCCAGTTCGCTCTCATAGACTCGCTTGATACCATCGCCCTGCGCCACTTCAATATCACGAATATTTTCGACGAGCTTCATAAATCCGCCCACTTCAACGGAAGCGGCCTGGTCCGACCCCCACATCGCGCGATCGAGTGTGATATGCCGTTCGACAAAGCACGCGCCCATCGCAACCGCTGCCCAGGTCGGGGCCAAACCGACTTCGTGGCCCGAATACCCGACCGGACATTCCGGAAATTGCTCGCGAAGCGTTCGGATCATACGCAAGTTCAATTCTTCGGGCGGACACGGATAAGTCGATGTCGAATGCGCGATGAGTAACGATCTTCGTCCGAGCGTTTCAACGGCTAATTCGATCTCTTCCATCGATGACATACCGGTCGAAAGAATGATCGGCTTGCCGGTCGATCGTGTTTTTTCGAGCAGTGCTAAATCGCTGAGTGAAGCCGAGGCGATTTTATAGCATGGTGGATCGAACTGCTCGATAAAATCGACAGCTTCTTCGTCCCAGCACGAAGCGAACCATGCGATCTTTCGCTCGCGGGAGTAGCGGTCTATTTCGGCATATTCATCGAGGGTGAATTCTACTTTCCGGCGATAGTCGATGTAGGTCATCCGGCCCCAGGGCGTCTCGCGTTCGAGCGACCACTGGTCGTGCGGCACGCACAGCTCCGGCGTCCGCTTTTGGAATTTGACTGCATCGCAGCCTGCAAGCGCAGCACCGTCGATCAGTTTCTTAGCGAGATCGAGTGAGCCATTGTGGTTGATGCCGATCTCAGCGATAATAAATGTTGGTTCTCCTTCGCCAACACTACGATTTCCGATTTTGACTGATATAGGGTTCATGGTGTATCCAAGAGATTAAGGGTGTCTAAAAAAACAATTGTGTCTAAAAAAACAGTTTAAGAATGAGATAACTGCCTGTTAGGTACGAACTTAGTGCTTCCAATCGAAC
>DASZLH010000211.1:0-10178 GCA_035552495.1 Kapaibacterium sp. (SeqCode)
TATATGAGAAATTTATTCTTGTTGGCCTTCATCGTTTTTGTTGCGGGATGTAGTTCTTCAACTAATCCTGGCGGCAGTGGAAATAACAATACAGTCTCTGGACCCGTCAAAATTTCAACACCGGACAATCCTGGCGATACAATTTGGATTAGATCGAGCGATTTTTTTCAATTGCGTATACACGCAACTATCGATAGCATTCCAACGAATGGCGTCTCAATTGTCTATTATGACCCCGTCCATCATGTTAATCAGTCTACTCAGACATATAACCAAGGAGATGCTTTAATTTCATTAGATGTACAGTCTCTGGCAATTAAACGTGACACCACAATAACGTATGTCTTCCGAGGACAGTATAATGGTACCATTACTGATTCCATCAAAAAGGTTATCGTTGCGTTTTTAGGAACGGACTCGCCAACTCCTCCGCTTGAATTCCATTCTGTTGATGAGAGCCATATCGAAGTTCGGTGGACGAGATCGCAAGGAGATATTTATGATGACTCTGTCGTAGTTTCTACTCCTGTAGGCCAACAACTATTTATTGCTCACAATGGTCAGTCAGAAGTAA
Source organism: Kapaibacterium sp. (SeqCode) (assembly GCA_035552495.1). GTDB lineage: Bacteria > Bacteroidota > Ignavibacteria > Palsa-1295 > Palsa-1295 > PALSA-1295. The sequence continues at coordinate 575 of DASZLH010000211.1, forward strand.
CCGTAAGCGGATTAACGATTGGCATGGTGGACACAATATCGCTGAGAACTCGTGGCGGAACTATCGCTCCTCAACAATGGGCTTCAGTATATTCGACTGGCTCCAAAACGGTGCGTCTCTATGATGTGATTGGGATAACTGATTTCGGCGCAACTGTAGGCTTGACCTTTGATTCATTGGGAATTCATCCTGTAGCCCTAAAATCATGGGATTCAAGTCAGGTGTTTCTATATAAACAATCCGATGGCTTCCATCTTCTAACTTCATACGATATCGTTGATCATCAGTTGCCGCCTCCGTATCCGACTCTGACAGAATATTCGTGGTTCTCTGGATCGCTGGGGAACAGTATCATAGACACTCTCTTCATGACGTATCCTCTATCATTGAGTTCGAACTTTGTACTTGGATCGTTGCTAAATATGCAAACCAGCGCATACTGGAGCACATCTGGCATCTTTTTTATCCCAGAGAATGGCGTTAATACTTATACCTATTTTCGTATTCAGGTAAACCCGCAACCGAATGGTACTCTCATTGGAACCGATGCAATAGGTTCTTTCATCGAGGTTAAGGTTGAATATCAGCCTCTCCCTTTTGGGTTTTTATAAAACATTCATAGCGGCTTTGAATGGGTTGTGTCATAGTTTCGTAAGTTTGTATTGTGTTGCTGGTGGTCTCATCGCGAGGCCCTGTTCTATCACTTCTAAAGATCATTCTAAAAAACAGTATGGCACATATCAATTGGTTGGCGGTGCTCGTTGCGGCGCTGGTGTTTTTCTTCTTTGGATCGTTGTGGTATCAGGTACTTTTTCGCAAACTCTGGGCGCGGGAGTCGGGGATTGTGATGACCAATCCGCCGAAGGGCAGCGCAATGATGCGGATGATGTTCAAAAGCTTTCTCGGCAATCTGCTTATGGCGATCGCGCTCGCGATGCTGCTTAGCTACGCGCATGGCGGCGACTGGATGCGCGCCGGCAAGATCGGCGCTGTCGCGGGCTTGGGAATCGCGGGCGGACTGCTCTGGATCAACTATAACTGGAACGGGAAATCGACAACGCTCTGGCTGATCGACGCCGGATATTCCCTCTTCGGCTGCGCGATCGCAGCGGCGATTATTGGGGTGTGGTGATTCTTTCCTAAGTTCGATACCACCTCGTCAGGAGTACGGCTCTGGCGAGGTGTTTTTTTTAGATCAGAAAATAAATCGTCAAACCCCGTACTAATCCCGTAACGGATATTGTGCTTCAGCGTGTATTTTTGTATCCGTTATTTCAATCGGTTGTGGGGTGAAGGTAATTCGCTTCGTCGCCGAACGTCTCCAACTTAATAGGATGCAAATATAATGAAACCACTTCATTTCGCCGCTGCGGCACTCTTTGTCGCAACGCTTCTTTCTTCATGTCAGCAGGATCCTCAATCGGCTAATGGTCCGCAAACAGTGTTGCCGCTCACGCCGGGGGGCAGCACCATAACCTGGAACGCCCATCCCGAAATCGTCTATTTTGGTGATACGACCGTCGGCAGCGGACACAGCGGCTCCAGTTATCCAGGTCTATGGGTCATGGATTCGACCGGCGCCAACTGGAAGTGCATTTACTACTCGACTTCGGGGGAAGGTGATTTTCATCATCCGACATGGTCGCCGGGCGGCGGTTCCGTCTGCTGGGAGGCGCAAAACGGAAGCACATATTATCTCCACACGATCAACGTGTCAACGTCGAATGGCGTACCCGTCGGATCGAACATGAGCACAATCTGGTCGCATAACTGGAACACCGATAGCAATAGCTTTATGGAGGCCGCATGGTCTTCGGTTTCGTCCAATAATGTGATCGCGTATCTCATGTACTATGGGCCGGGCCGTAGTTCGAAACTCTACACGATTCCAGCGAGTGGTGGAACGCCTACTTTAATCTATTCCGATACGGGATGCGAGTTCGAGCACCTCACCTGGAGTCCGGATGGATCTTTGATCGCAATAGCACTGGTAAAGGCCTCGGGGAAATCTCTGCGCGTCGTGGACATGAGTGGTAATGTCGTGCATGAATATGCACGGTCGAGTGTCGCGCCGATCGAATATGCGCGGACGAGCGGAAAGATTTTTTCCGGTTATGGCACGACCCTCACTTCGATGGACACTTCGACCGGCAACACGACAACAATCGGAACGGCTTACTCGGCTTCCCTTTGCCCATCACCGACCGATTGGAAGGTAGCCTATTCCTCGAACGCCAGCCCATATAGGATTTCGACAATGCTTACTTCGAATGGGGATACGACGCAAATTCGATCCAGTAATTCGACTGGCGACGTCGTGGGTTCGGTGAACTGGCGACGACAATAAGTTGTATTTGTACTATCTCGAAGCCCGCCAATGGCGGGCTTCATCTTAATTGTGCTTCAGTGTAATGCGCTTACAAGAAATCCTCGCTCAGTTAAAGACGATTGACAAACTTGATCTCTCCGAGGCAGAGTCTCTTTGCGAAGAAGCTCAGAGCTTGAGCGAGGAAGCGACACTCGAGGAGAAATGCGCTATCCTACTGTCGTCATCCTTCATCCAGTCCCAGTTGGGTCGGTTCGAACTGGCGCTCCAAAATGGAGAACGTGCGCTGGCATTAGCAACAACTACAAAGGACAACGAGCTCATTGCTCGAGGGCAAATCCGAATAGGGGGTCTATTGTGGGCTTCAGGAGACTACACAGGCTCAGTGCCTAGATTTATAGCTGCACACGAATTGGTTGCAGGGCTCCCAGAATCCTCATTTCATCAAACGATCCACTACAATCTTGCCGCAGTTTACACTCTTTCGAATGAAATTGAGAAGGGTATTCAATCGGGCCTCGAAGCGTATCGGATAGCAAAAGACTTGGGTGATTACCACAACCTGGCAAAAATCTGCGGCGTGATCGGCGCTCTTCTCGATAAAGCGAACCGTCGGGATGAGGGAAGGAAATATTATCGGGAAGCTATCGACCTTCGTCGTCAATATCCATTTCCCGCGATCTGGCGAGAATCTTACTAAATCTCGGATCCCTCGAAAACAATGACCAACAATATGTGCTTGCCTATACGCTCTTTTCTGAGGCCTATGAGATTGCAAAAGAACTCGGCGACTTTCGCTTGAGGATGACAACGATTGGCGATCTTTGCGAAGCCAGCCGGATGCTCCACCGAACAGAAGAACAGGGGAAATTAGCGCATGAGCTCATGGACTATGCCTTAGAACAAAAAAATGAAGTTGCCCAATTGCGCGCGTATTTCGCTATGGGTAAATACTTCAATGAAATCAAGGATTACGATCAGGCAATCGCATACTTGGATAAGGCGACAAAGCTCATTGTGCTTGCTCAGGGAGATGAGGAGTTTTGCATTTATGAGTCTGCATCAGCAGCATATCAGGGAAAAGGCCTGTACGAACAAGCGCTCGATTATAAGAAGAGAGAGCTTGAATCGCATCGGAATATTAATGACAAGCGGTTTGAAGGCTTGAAATTGTATGAAGTAAAACTGCGCGAAATGAGAGAGCAGCATGCAAAAGAAATGCATGATTTCAGGGTCGGTCAACTCGAACGAGATATCTCCGCCTCCACCCTCCAGCTCATAGCACAAACCGAACTTCTAACCGAGCTTCGCAACGATCTCCTAAAGTTCGTCCGCAAATTCCCGATGCCGGATGGTGCGGCGAAGGAATTGCGAGAGCGGCTGAAGACGCTGCCGTGCAAGTCGGTCGATTGGGAGCGGTTCGATACGCAGTTCAAGGCCGCGCATCCGGAGTTTACTAAGCGGCTCGTGGATCAGCACTCAACGCTTTCGCACACGGAGCTACGCATCTGCACGCTTCTGCGGATGAACCTTCGCTCGGCGGAGATCGCGCGCCTTTTTTGCCTCTCGGAGCGGACCGTCGAGGACCATCGGGCGAATATCCGCAAAAAGCTGAAGATGAAGCGGTCGGAGGATTTGATTACCTACCTCACAACCTTATGACATGGGTTTGGTGAAACTGTAAGTCCTTATTTGGCAAGGACTTAACCCGGCCTTGGATAAATAAATACAAAAATATTTATTTTATAGGAACTTTGTTGATAGTTTTGGTGTTGTATATTGTGAAATGCCAAATCCTTTCTTTTTGTGTTGCCCTTGGAGTCTTAGGTTTGAGGAATTGCTTGATCCCAACCGATTCTTCGCTTTGCCGGACTCCGCTTCGCTACGTTCGGCTATGCTCAGAATGACAGTTAGGGTTATGGGTTTCAGAGCCCACCAGTTTTCTTTTGGGCGGAGAATTATGAATTTTGAATTGACACCGCACTATATAATAATTTAACTATTGTCTAAATCAGCCGAAAATAGCACTATGACCTTTGAGAAGCTCAAACAAATATCAGATAAGCGTTAAAGGCGTAGTTTTCGTTCAGGCGGAGAATTATGAATTTTGAATTGACACCGCACTATATAATAATTTAACTATTGACTAAATCATACGATTTTCGCGGCATCTGATTCCAAGAGATCCTTCGACTCCGTTTGACTTCGCTTCAAAGTCGAACTCGCTCAGGATGACATTTAGCAGGGAAGACGACCCTTCATGAATTTTCGCCCAACACCAACATCAACTTCATTCGGCATTTTCAGCCGTTGCATTACAAATTGAAATGTCTGGTCTAACAATTCTCATTCCCAGGCTTACGAGCGAAGTATCATTCCGGGAGTTACAAGCGGGGATTGCCGATGCTCACCACGCGGCGTATTCCATACACGTTCGACGGATGCGTAGAGCTTCTCGACGGGCAAATGATCGAGACAAAAATAATCGGGATTGATGCACTGGCCACGAAAGAAGCATTTGCATTGCAAGTCCGGCTGGACGATCTCACCCAGTCCGTACAAATCACCAAACTCGTAGGGATTGAAAATATTATTTACGAGGACGATCTTCTTTCGAAGCGCGATGGCAATGTGCATTCCCATCGTTACGCCAGTCACGACAAGTTCGCAGTGTTGCATCAATGCGATAAATTGTTTGAGATGAAAATAGCCGAGATACTGCGCTCGCCCGTTCGTCCGATGTTGGATCTCGCGATTGCGCTGGTCTTCGTCGGGTCCTCCGAGGAGGAGCACGTTCTTTCCGGAGTCGAGAATGTTATTCGCGAGGCTGGACCAGTTATCAATGCTCCATAGGCGCGACGTCCATCGCGCGCCCGCTCCGGTATTCAAGCCCACAATAGGCCGCGATATGTCAAGTTCGGAGAATTCAATTCCTTCAGGCAGATCGAGAATATATTCTTCGCCGTGGAATTCATAGCCACAAATTTCGAAGAGTTCGGTAGGATAATCCTTGCGGTTAGCAAGGCTGACATCATCGAAAATACCGGTCTGGAATTTCTCTTCAGCGAGGTTATTCGCGGGCTCGGACTCACCGAATTTCCCGAGCACAAAGCCCTCCTTGCTATCGGCGCTCAGCCGTGAAGCAAGGGCACAGGCGTAGGTATCTTTATCGAGATTGATGATGCGAGAAAAGAGGAGCGCATCGAGCGTACGCAGGCTTTCGCTGTCCCATTTCAGTATGCGATCGACATGAGAGGCTGGTACAAGTTCGGGCGAATGGGTAAGCCACCAGATTCGAGCGGTAGGATGCTGGGTTCGAAGCGGTGTCAGGAGCGGTGTGGTACGCAGCACATCGCCGGCAGCACCGAGCTTAACGATAAGGATATTCTCCGTGATGGGCTCGTAATAAGGACAGCCATCACAATGTACGCCCTCGCGCTTGTTCGGTGCGCATGGAATATCACCGCGGAAATAGCGGCAATCCTTATGATAAAACAACGAGGACATCGGGGGAAATTAAGAGTTAAGAATGAAGAATGAAGAATGAAGAATGACGGTACACGGCGAGATTTTTACGATAGAAAAATTAATATCTACTGTTCAAATTCTTATTCTTCACTCTTCATTCTTAATTCTTCATTCTTAATTTCTAGGCCGTGGTCGACGTTCGCTGGAACCGGCAGGCCGGATTCTTCCTACTCGGGCGATCCGTGAAGCACGGCGTTCACGCGCTTCTGCCGAAGGTTTGCCTTTTTCTTTTTGTACGAACACATTCGGTTTCGTGTTCGAATTCTTCACGATCATTTCACCCAATAATCCCAATGAAATAAGCTGGACGCCGACGAGAATCAGTAACACACCGAGCTGGAGAATCGGACGGTTCGAAAGTGCAGTTTGTCCGGTGATCCATTCGATAGAGACCCATACATCGATTATCAGTCCGGCGAATGCGAGGAGCGTTCCGATGGTCCCAAATAAATGGAGAGGCCGCTTGCCATATCTGTTCGTGAAGACGATGCTCATCAAATCGAGAAATCCCTTGAAGAACCGGCTCGATCCGAACTTCGACTTTCCGAATTTTCGCGGATGATGCACGACCGGAATTTCCGTAACTCGGAAGCCCTGCCAATATGCAAGGGCAGGCAGATAGCGGTGCATTTCGCCATAGACATTGAGCCGGTCGGTCACTTCTTTTCGGTATGCTTTGAGGCCGCAGTTGAAATCGTGCAGCTTGATCCCGCTAAAGAAGCTCGTCATGCTATTAAAAAACTTACTCGGACCCGTTTTCGTCATCGGGTCGTACCGTTTCTTTTTCCAGCCGCTGACGAGATCGTATCCTTCGGCAAGCTTCGCGATCAGGTTAGTAATTTCGCGGGGATCGTCCTGCAAGTCGGAGTCCATCGTAATTACAATGCCATACTGCGCTTCAGCAAAGCCCGCAGCAAGCGCAGCCGACTTCCCTTGATTGCGACGGAATGTCAGAGCTGTAACACGAGAACTCGTCGCAAGAATATCTTTCAGGATTTCGCCAGAGCGATCGGTCGAACCGTCGTTCACATAAATAATCTCATAACGCGGTCCTGCGAGGCGGAGCAACTGCTGCTTGAGTGCAGCAGTGAGTTCGCGTAAAGAGTCCTGTTCATTATAGAGGGGAATAACGACGGAAATTCCAGTCTTCAAGGCCATGGAACGAGCCGCTTCCGATGCTTTAGAAGATTCTTTTGGCTCACCTCCTTTTAAATCGGCGAGCGCAATCTGCTTCGAGCGTTCGGGCATCGAAACCGGTCCACGAGTTTCAGCAATTTCTTTGGCTATGGGAGTTGCTGGAATGGCTGGTCTGCGCCGATCTTCGGTACGATCGCGACCACCTTCAACAAGGGGACGGCCTTCTTGCGGACGTCGCAGCTCTCGCTGCGGACGTTGATCGGGACGCTTTTCCACACGCTCGCGCTCTTCGCGTCCCTGACGATCACGTTCCGGACGTTCACGTTCCGGACGTTCACGTTCTGGACGTTCACGCTCTGTACTTTCTCGATTTGGACGTTCTCTTTCTGCGCGTTCGGGACGTCGATCGCGGCGTTCCGGTCGCACTTCCGGCGCTTGTTCGGTCTGCGTTTCCGATGGTTCCTGTGCTATTTCTTCCGTTTGCGATACACGCTCTGCCAATGGAGCGACACCTGCACCGCGGCGGCGCAATTCGGCGCGCTCCTGCTGACGAAGTCTTGCGCGTTCCTGAGCCGAAGCCGGACGCTCCGAAGTTGGTTGCTTTGGAATTTCTTGTGTTGAAGGAGCAGACGATTCGGCAGACGGAATTTCCATCTCTTTCGTACCCTGCTCGATCTCCGGGGATAATCCCGATGGTCGCTGCGACGATTTCCCTTCGGGTTCCAAAACTGGTTTAGCAGGAGACCGCTCGACATCCGATGAGTGTGCCATGGGACGGGACGATGGAGCTGCACCTCCCGATTGCCCACGCTGCCGTGCCATACGCTCGGCAATAATATCGCGATAACTGCTTGCTGTAGCCGCTGGCTCCCTTCGAAGAGGATCCGATGCACGCGAAGGAATCGGCTCCGTATCTGGCTGCTCAAGCAACGTTGTACTCATGGGCCTGCCCGCAAGGTCCATAGGTCCCATAGGATTGCCGCTCTCGGAATGGCTCTCGTCGTGCTGTGAAGGGGCGGACTCTGTCGAAGATTCTGCACCGGGTGAGCCGGCGCCAAACGCGTGCTCTGGGGATGCAATGGGATGTTCGTTCTGATTTTCTTCCTGCATAGAATAATAGTTCATCGCAGCTTGCGGGCGTGTTTTCATTGCCTCTCGAAGCTGTATCGGGTCTATTCGACATCCGGTTTCATTCTAAAAAAACCAAATTTGCCGAAGTTTCAGCGCCGCTTTTGAAATCAGCACCTCCCCTCAAACCAAAAAAGATGAACTTTAATTGGGCTGAAAGTAGAAAAATTAATCCTGGCTCGATACGAATTTCAATGTTTAACCGAGCCATTCGGAATGCTCAGATCTTGCCACGAGGCGAAAACGGCTGAAAAACAGCGCACTGGCTGATTGCAAAAAGCGTTACTCCCTTGCATGAAATCGCTCCTTCGACTGATCCCTTATTTCGCGCGGTACCGTAAGATGTTTCTCCGGGGCTGTGTGCTCGTCGTTTTTTCGACGAGCGCGCAGGTGCTCTGGCCGCATTTTATGGGCAATGCGATCGACTCGATTAGTAAGGGGACAGCGACGCCCTCGTCCTTAGCTATGAGCGCAGGAATTATCGTCGTCCTTTCATTCCTCAGTGGATTTTTGTATTATCTCGTCCGGCAAAATATTATCGTTGCAAGCAGGCTAATCGAATACGATCTTCGCAACGATCTTCTTGCGCATGTGGAGAGGCTTTCGATGCGGTTTTTCCAGAATACTCCGCAGGGGGAGATCATGGCTTACGCCACGAATGATATCGATGCTGTCCGGTATTTTATCGGTCCGTCGATCATGTATTCGGCCGATACGCTCGCGACCTTTATCGCTGCGTTCGGCTTCATGCTTGCTCTTTCCCCAACGCTTGCGATCTTAGCGGTGCTGCCATTGCCGCTGATGTCGGTTGCGGTGTATTTGATTGGGAAGAAAGTCCATCCGCTCTTCGATGCCGTTCAGGCCCATTTTGCCGATCTCACAGCCCGAACGACTGAAAGCATGTCGGGCATTCGGGTGGTCCGGGCTTACGTTCGCGAACAATACGAGCAGGGTATTTTCAATCGGCTGACAAAAGGTTACTTCGATAAAAATATGCGTCTTGCAAAGACCCAGGGCTTGATGCAGCCGATCATCTTTGCGTTCATGGGACTTTCGATTGTCATTCTCGTCCTCATCGGAGGCCGTATGATTATTGGCGGACATCTGACGATCGGCGCCTTGACGCAATTCTTCGTCTATCTCGGAATGCTGACGTGGCCGTTTATCGCTCTCGGATTTGTAACGAATATGGTCCAGCGCGGTGCAGCCAGTATGGCGCGGCTTATCAAATTGTTCGAGACCGAACCCGAAATTCGAAATACCGAGCGAACAAACTGGCAAATTACATCGCTCAAAGGCGACATCGAATTTAACAATATTTCCTTCAAGTATCTCCCCGAATTACAGCCAGTATTGAATGGAGTTTCGCTACGTATTCCACGCGGCTCGACGCTCGCTATCATTGGCCGGACCGGTGCAGGCAAAACAACATTCGTTAATCTTATCGCGCGTCTGTTCGACCCGACCGAGGGTTCGATAGCAATC